>JAEOSI010000083.1 GCA_016840425.1 Candidatus Wukongarchaeum yapensis | reverse complement strand
ACTAACAATGTTTTCACTAGCAATGAGCGGAATAGCAAAAGAGAATAAATCATGGTGCTGATTTAAAAGATTCCTAATCCTCAAAAACAAACCTTCAGGATCAACATCAATACCCGCCAACAAATCACACTCCGATCAAAAAAACACATTAGCCCTTAAAAATCATATGGCTAATAATTTTTCAAAAAAAAACCAGAATAAACCCTCAAAAAAGTTCTAAAATGAAAAAATAAGGGATCCAAAAAACAATTAATATCTAAAAACCGAAATCATCACACAGACCCTCAATAAACATCAAATAAAACAATAAAGAGTAAGGAAACGTTTATAAAATCCTAATACTAAAGAATTAATGGCGGGTCCATTCGGTATTTTATATCGTCTTTTAATATGGTGGATCCGCCCTCCCTCCCCCTTAATGATTTTTAATAATCAAATCCTTTCCAATATAAGACCATGATAAAATACTGATGAGAAGTCTTCCTTAGCAATCTAATATCATTTCTGATGAGACCAAAACAAACCCCATCTTTTCATAGACCTTCTTACCAGCCTCGGTAGCATGGAGGCGAATGCGTCGCACGTTTGTTTCCTTAATAAATTTGATAATTTCTTTTAATAATTTCGTTGCTATTCCCTTGTTCCGCCACTCGGGAAGCGTGTACATGTTCATAATATAAGCTTCTCTGCCTGTCAGATTTCCGTGAATAGGAGGTTTTTCGTGGAACAACAAGCCGGAGCTTGCGATAATCTTGCCTTCATCCTCGGCAACCCAGCCTAGGAACTCGTTCTCTGGCATTTTAGCGGTAAAATACTCTCTGATTGCATCAGTTAATTTTGACATATAATTCTCGTCAACTTCACTTATCTCACGTATTAACTCGATTCTAAGTTTAACCAGCTCATCAATATCTTCTAAGGTTGCTTTACGTATAATTGGCATTCAATTTCTCTCCTTTCTCGGGAATGAGATAAGAAAAGTTTAGAATTTAAAAATGAAACGAAAGATCTAGGCAAAAATGAAGATAGTACACATAATTAAAATTTTTTCTTCACCGGATTGTAGACTGTAGCCAAAATTCCAATTTCTTTTAATTTATGTCAATAAGCGTTCTAGGGAGTTACTTCTTATTTCTATCAAGCGATTAGGATCTATTATGGGGATTTTTAAACGGATTTTTGATGGGGGGATTTTGTATCGTCCTGGTTTTTCAAAAACTACTTTATAAGAATGTTCTTTAGTCTCATTCGGGGCCAGTCTTGGTATTGAGAAGAAATCATCCCCTAAAACCCGCATATCTTCGGGTAAAGTTCCTTCTTCAATGATAACACGGGTTACGTCTTTTGAACTTTCATTGGTAATTCTCACCTTCATAATGGTCTCCTTTCCAGTCTCTATAAAGCCTGGTAACTCTTTTGTAACAGTAATTCTTGGGACGACGTATATGGGACCAAGCCTGATATGTGTAGTTGCTTGACCTAAGGATAATTCTTCAAAAGAAAACCATACTTCCCCTATTATGTAAAAACTTCCATATTCTTCAGGTTTTAAAATCAATTTAAGTTTTTTTTCTTTTTCAAAACCCGAAAAATCGAAATCATGGGAACGTGTATGGCTTGCTATTTTTACAGGTATGCCCTCAGTTCTCCAATCAAAGCGCAGATTGACGTTTTTTGGACGTGTATTTTTAACAGTTATCTCTACCTCTTCCTCAACACCCATTATTAAAGCATGATAGAGCCTTAAAGTTACGCGGGGAAAAATCTTTGCCATTAAATTTTCAGTACTTCCCTTAGGTGAGACAAGGGTTGAATAGCAAAGAGAGCAAAGAAATGTCGGCACCTCTCTTAAACTTAATCTTGGCAAATCTACTGATTCTGCTTTTTTCCTTAACCATTCTTCAGATAAAGCTTCAATATGCCATTTCGAATCTATAGTCTCAATGCCTGAATTCCAAAGACAATAACCGCACTTAAAAACAAACTTTGGCTCTCCTTCAAACGTTTTCTCAGATACTATGTCTACAGGCGCCTTACAATAAGGGCAAACATAACAGTTGGGGCATGCATAATCGTTATTTATCGCTTCAGCTCTAGTTTTAGCCGCCCAACCACACTTAACGCAAGGCCATGTCCAAGGCTGACTGTTGGTGCATTTCTCACATATAATATGCTGGCATGCTGAGCAGTAGTAATCGTAAAACTCCTCAAAAAACCTTCCACAAACCTTGCATAAATATTCAGAAGGCATTAGAATCGCTCCATCCAAAAAACAATAAATTTTTTCATCTTTTCAAAACTTTTTCGACAAATTTTGAATAAGTTTCAGCATTTTCCCTCTGTTTTTCCACGTCTCCTGGCGATAAGCGTCTATATTCTCTTGCAGGTTGACCGCCAACAACGACGCGGGGAGGAACAATCATCCAAGGAGGAACAACAGTACCTGCGGCAACAACGGTTCCATCACTAATCTGGCATTCCCTGTCGAGAACGCTTGATGATCCTATAAAAACAGCATCACCAACATAGGTGGCTTGAATAATGCAATATTTCCCTATAATAACATGAGAACCAATCAAAATCTCTTTATGCTCCATCAAACCGTCCATAAAATGTTCTGCAGGATATAGTAAGGTGCCATCTTGCACTGCGGTATAGTTTTCTAAAACCACCCGGGCAAGGTCGCCACGAATCACAGCCCCAGGCGCAATATAACTATGATCACCAATGATCACATTCCCTATAACTTTCGCTTCTTCATCAACAAAGGCTGTTTTAGAAACAGTAGGCTTTTTCCCTCGGTTCTCAATTATCATCAAAAAATCCTCCTTTTTCACAAACCAAAAACTTCCCAGCTTTACTTACTAATTCATTTAACTTGAATATTTCGTTCCTCATAGTAGATAAGATTTAATAAGGGCGTATACTTCTCAAAAATGAGAAACAAGGAAAGTTAAAAAAAACCTTGTTTACTATTCTTCATAAAAACTTTCTTAACGAGAGGTGAACCCTCAAATGTGTATAGAAATTAAAACGCCTCAAAAAGTTTTAGATATAGGCGGGTTAAAAGTTGGAGGAAAACCCGGAGAAAATCCAATATTTATGATCGGTACTATGTTTTACAGCGGTCACTCTATTGTAGGGAAAAGAAAGGAAGGTACTTTTGATAAAGCACGCGCTGAAGAACTTCTTGCTCACCATGACGAGATGTGCGACAGGTACGGGATTTCTGCCTGTATTGATGTTGTCGCTAATTTCCCAGAAGAGATGGAAAAATACATCGATTTTGTTGCTTCCCATTGCGACTGGCCAATAATGATCGATGCTTGGAAAGTACCCCCCAAACTGGGAGGAGCAAAGTACGCAGTAGAAGCTGGGTTAAAAGGCAGAGTGATTTATAACAGTATAGCTCCTTGGAGTGAAGATTTGCAGTCTGAAATAGACACGCTTAAAGAACTAAAACTATCTAATGCATTACTGGTCGCTTTCAACACAGAAGATCCAAGCCCACAAGGTCGTATCACACTACTTGATCAAAAATTAATAAAAGCCGCCCAAGACGCAGGGTTTACAAACTTGTTAATAGATACTTCTGTTTTAACCGTGCCTTTAATAGCCTATTCAATGCTCGCTAACCATTTAGTTAAAGAAAAATACGGCTGGCCGGCTGGCTGCGCTCCATCTAACGGCAGTGACGCCTGGAGATTACCTGACCCTGAAAACCTTGAGAAAAAGAGATCAGTAAAGAAGATCTGGGGCAAAACTGTTTTTGAAGGAATAGACTCAGCAGGCCATGCTATAACCGCGATATACTATTGCGACTTCTTACTCTATGGCGCAATTGAAAATAATGCGTGGCTCTTTCCTACATGTGCAGTTGCTGACTCTATCCTAGCAACCTTGAGATATGGAACCGAAAAAACACTACCCCCCAGTGAGAAACACCCATTAGCTGTACTTTTCCCAGATTTCGTGGAACAAGCTAAATCGATGATGTGAGAAACACCCATTAGCTGTACTTTTCCCAGATTTCGTGGAACAAGCTAAACAAATGTAAGCTAAACTTCTCCCCCACAAAATATCAATGATAAAATCCAAAAAGACCAGAAAAACAGATTAAAAAAGCCTTTTATAGGGGCTCTAACGCCCTCTTTTTTCTTTTCTTTAAAGTGAGGAAAACTTTTTCTTTCTTTTCTCCCGCATTTTTTTTCATTTTAGAAGTTAGAATGTTTTTATATGATTACCTTGTTTTTATTTTGATAATTTTTTCTTGTTTGTTTATGTTAGTGGCATGTTTCCCACCCTATTGGATGGGGCTTCCAGCTTTCTATAGTGTTCTCACTTTGTCACCAAAAGCGATGCTTCGTCCACTTATGGGCTTTCGAAAGCTTGCGGGTTTCTCATGGTTCCTACTATCCCTTTTTTAGGAGAATTCTTGCAAAAATGGGCAGTTGCTCACGGCGGAGATATAGCCTTATGATGTGATGACTGGTCATTTATTAGAAGATATGCTTCCATCTAGTCGGGCATAAAAAGATATACTACGGTGAAAAACATAAATGTGTTTCGGTTTTCATCCCCAGCTGTCGCAGGGGGACTTTTCGCCGAACAAGTTAAATCTATTTTGTGGGGGTTTTTTTCTTGTCTGAGAAAGATTTGGTGTTAACGACTTATAAGGAGACTGCCCCCATAATACTTGTAACTATTGTGGCTGAGATATGGGTAGGAGTGTTTTTAATAGGTATAGAAGATTTTTATGAACTCCTTCCAGGTTTGTTCATAATCGTTCCAGGGTTGATGGAAGCTAGGGGGAATATTAGCGGAGCTTTGGGTCAGCGTTTAGGTTCTGCTATCCATTTGGGTATTGTAAGCTGGGAAGACAAGTTTAATGAAGACGTGAGAGAGAATGTTAAAGCATCGGTATCTTTGGGTCTCCTAATGAGTTTTTCTCTTGGAGTTTTAGCGTTTATAAGCAGTATTTTGCTCGGCTTTAAACATATGAGTTTACTAGAATTTATTTTGATAGCTGTTTTAACTTCAACTTTGGCTGGGGTGAGCCAAGTTGGGTTTACGGTTTTCATTGCGACATACTCCTCCCATCTTGGTCTTGATCCCGATAATGTCACAATACCTGCTCTATCTGTTGTGGGGGACATTCTAACAATAATATACTTACTAATAGTAGCCAAGTTTACATTGTCCATCTCTGGATGGTTGCCTTAATAGGAGGTTAAGAAGATGGAAAGATATTATGATGCTCAGGCAATTATTAATGAGAGCTTGCCTTTTCTTACCTTCATAATCATATTTTCAATGGTTACGGGTAATTTTTTAGAAGGTTTTGCGGGAAACATAATCGAAAAATACTCCATTATTCTTCTGATCCTTCCAGCTTTCATAAATATGTCTGGTAGTTTAGCGAGTGTTTTTACTTCTAGGATAACCTCTAGCCTCTATGTGGGTGAAATCGATGACGATTTTAAGCCTTACAAAGTCCTCTTTTTGAATATGATAAGCATGGTGCTTGTAGCTTTCACAGGATTCTTATTCCTTGCATTTATTGGAATAGCTGTGGCTTCAATCTTTTTTGAAATAAATGTCACTTTTTCAAACTTCATTTTAATTGTGGCTTTTTCAGGAATAGTCACGACAATTCTTATGATGTTTATAGGGCTTTTTGCAGCAAAAATGACTTATTCCCGCGGTCTTGACCCTGACAACTTCACGATCCCCACGGTAACCACTATAGGAGACTTGATCGGGACTCTACTCCTAATAACCTTAATAATCACTTATCTCTAACAATCACTTATCTATACCTAAAAGAACAAATTTAAACGTAATCTAGACAAAAAACACCCGCTTTAGATCCTAAACTGTTAGGTTTTAAGGTCTAATCCCAATATCATAACTGCAAGTTGCGGGTCGGAAAAATCAATTTCATTCTCAAATTCTTTCTTTATGAAGTCAAATACTGGAGGCGAGGGAATAGATAAGACATGGTCTGTTATTTCAGGTATTTCTGCAAAAATTTCAGCACGGATGGGGGAAAACAGAAAATATGCGTCTCCACATTCAAAGGCTTGCTTGTTGATCTTAGCCCCTTTTTTTAAGGCAAAAAAGTCGCTGATAACAATCATGTCAGGGTCCTTTTTGAATTTTTCAAGTTTTACAGGATCTGTCGTGGTCTCTCCAACAACCTCTCCTTTACAAATAAGCTTCATAGTATCAATATGTGGTGGAAAATTAACGTAAAACTTCATATCTGTGAACATGGCCAAAACTATGCTTTTTGAGAGGGCTTCTTTTAAACCTTCATTTTTTCCTTTTCCCATACCGCCTAAAACGTTCTCCATCGCTTTTTCTTCCAACTTTAAAACGGTTTCCTGCTGATTTTGATCTAAAACAGCAACTCCAACAACGCCTTGCAACCCTCCTAAATACCTAAAAACGTTTTGTAAATCTTTTTCCTCGCTACTACTTCCTGCAACCATTAAAAACACCAACAATTATGCCAATTAAAAAATCCTATAAAAACACTAAAACACCCATTAATAAGAGGGAAAAATGTTAACTTATCTTAAAAAAATTCACCACACCGTGACAAGTACAAGCAGTCCCAATACCGATAGAAAAATCTTTTCTCTTTTCTCTTTTCAAATCTTCAAGGATCCCGTAAAGATCTTGGCCATAATAACCTCCAACACCGCTTCCAATTTGTTCAGACTCTAAAACTCGTCCAAAATCTACTTGATCATTAAGGGCTTCCCTCAAGATATCAAACATTGGTACAGGTCTGGGTCTTTTAGTAACGCTACAATGATCGGGAGGAGGTATACAGTTAGGATCACAACCTTGAGGATCTTGCATAAAGCTGGTAACAATGATGGCATTTTTTTCATCCAAAGTAATTATTAGGTCTTCAGGTATTCTAATCGCAACTTCCCTTGTTTTTTCTTCAAAAGGTTTAACTTCAAGCCCCTCCATTTTTAACGTCTCAAGCACGAGTATCGCGGTTGTATGGACCGGGATTGCGGGCACGATCATGTGGGGTATAATACCGTTTTTAAGGAGTTTTAAAGCTTCAACTACCCCATCACTCTTTAAAAACACCGCTTCACCGTTTTCAAGCTGCTCAAGAACCATTACGTCTCTAACTTCGCGATCCAAAAAACTTTGTGCTTTACACTCAGGATAAAGATCAATAACAACGATCCTAGAACCCTTTTCCTTAAGAAATTCAAGGGCCCGGGTTCCAAAATTTCCTCCGCCAAGTATCACAACAGATCTGCCTTCCCAAGACATAAAGAATCAAAACCTTCAAAAACCGCTCATTAAACTTATCTTGATTCAACTTTAAAAACTTACCATTCTAACAAAAATTAATAAAATATTTTATCCAATAACTTTATGATAAATTTTGTATAATCATAAATAATCATTTTTTGGCCGTGTTTAATATGGGAAAAAATAACCGACCAAAATATAAGTTATTAATATTCTTGCTTTTCCTAGCGTTCTTGACAATAAGTGCTTCTCAAAACGGTAACGGTGTTAAAGACCAACAAATAACGCCTAGAGGCGTTGGCGAGTGGGACATCAACATCTACATATGGCAGGGAGACGGAGAAAAAATGGACATCTTTAAAGCAGGTTCTGCAGGAAACGCCATCGACATAGACCCAAGCGAAGACATCTTCGTTGAGTATAACATAACCTATAAAGAGGGCCCCGCGGTAAGAGCAAACTATATCAAGATAACAGTTACCTATGCTGGCGCAGACCTTCCTTCATATGAAGCAGATGTACCTGGAATAGTAGTAGATCCGGTAGAACATAACAACATTCATGATAATGATACCATAAACTTGGAAGAAGCAGATCTTGATATAAATCTCGAATATCTCACTGTAGGCGTTTACAAGTTAAAAGTTGAGCTTATAGGCGAAGAACTCAGTTCATCGCTATTCATGGAAGAGAGCGTTAGTTCAAGAGCCCCTGCTGAAATAACTTTATGGGGTCCGAAAACGTTCTATATTAATTTAGAAGGGAATCCTTTAACAACGGTTGTGGGAGCTATTGCCGCTGTTGCCACGGTAATTGCTGCGGTTGGCGCAGTTGGTCTTGTTACAAGTGGGGCAGGTGCTTCAAGTGCTTCATCCCTCTCAGGTAGTCAACCCTTCGGGATGGATAACACTTTTGTTCAAGCCATTGCAAAAGGAACAGATATTTCCGCCCGAAAAATAGCAGGAGCCTCAAGACATATTATTACAAACCGTTGTGGAGAATGTTGGATAGAAGTTCCCTATGATGCAAAATTCTGTATTGCTTGCGGTGTAGGCCTCGCTACCGTTATAAGCCTAAAGATGAAAAAGTTCAGAGAAGCTATTTCTAAGCTTATAGAAAGACAAAAGGAAAATCCTGAAGCAGAAATTACTCCTGAAAAAGTTAGCCAAGATACGGGAATGTCTGAAGAAATGGCTAAAGACGCCATCCAAGCTATGGTTAACAAAGATCTTCTTGAAGGCGAAAAAATGAAGAAAAAACGGATCAGTGCTAAATCCTTCGCTCGTTTTGGTGCAAGCATAACTTTCAGCATACTTTTATGGGCACAA
>JAEOSI010000273.1 GCA_016840425.1 Candidatus Wukongarchaeum yapensis | reverse complement strand
GGGACTTCAGTTGTAATTCTCTGAGCCAGTTTCTCCAGTTTTTCGTAAGGTAGTTTTGTCGGTGTTCCTGTTGTTGCGTCGACACTATCCCAACACCTAACTTCAATTTGGAGTCCGAAATCTCTTTTACCTTCTCTCACTCCTGTTACCTTATCTTCATGGAGGATTGCTAAAAATTGAAATGCTCCTGTTTCCGCTAATTCTTCTTCAACGATTTTCGTTGCTTTTCTCACAACCTCAATTCTTTCTGGTGTAACTTCTCCGATGACCCTTGCGGCTAAGGCGGGTCCTGGGAAGGGTATCCTGTTGTATATCGTTTCAGGCAGTCCAAGATTTCTAGCTACAACTCTTACTGAATCTTTTCTGAGTTGGATTATGGGTTCAATAACTTTGTAACCATACTGCTCTTGAGTGTCAATACCTAGTTGTTTAAGGACGTTGTGTTGTCTCTTAATTCCTGCGACAGTTTCCTCCACATCTGTGTAGTTAGTGCCTTGGAGAAGGAACCTTGCTTCGCGCTCCTTCATCACTATTTTACCGAATACATCCCTGTAGAATGTTCTTGTAATTGCTTCCCTCTTCTCCTCTGGATCCCTTATCCCCTTTAATGCTTCAAAAAATCTGTCCCTAGCATCCACAAGTTTAACCTGCAATCCTAATTCCCTAAACGTAGAGGCAACTTGTTGGGCTTCACCTTCCCTCATTAAGCCATTTTCTATAAAGTATGTTTTCAATCGATCGCCCAACGCTCTATGACCTAACATTGTAACTGTTGAAGAATCTACGCCCCCAGATAAAGCGTTAATAGCCATACCCTCTCCAACAATAGAGGCAATTTCTTTGACCTTTTCTTCTATGAATTTTTCAGGATCTAACTCTTCTAACTTAATTTCTTTGATTTCCATAAAAGTTACTAAAAACAAGGGAGTTATTTATACTCTTTGCTTTCTACTGCTTCGGGACAAAATCCAGTTATTCCCCCCCCCAATTCATATCACACACCTTTAAGTAACATAAGTAACACAGCCAAAATGATGCCCCAAAACTTCACTACGGGGTTATGTCACTTTTAAAATGCGCAGATATAAATAGTCCTAAGATAGTTATATACTGCCCACAAGATGTGGGTGAAATAAGGGGAAAAAAAATGTATAGAAAAAGAAAAATGTATCCGATAAAATGTGCAGATTGTGGTAAAGACGCTGAAGTCCCGTTTAAACCTGACGGCACAAGACCGGTATATTGTAGGGAATGTTATCAAAAGCATAGACGAAAATATTAACACTTTTAGATAAACATAAAGCCCTGAAAAAGGGATTCAAAAAATCAGATAATGGTATATCTGAGTCTAAACCTGATGTAAACTCTGTTTATTTTTCAGGTTTTTGTTTTTTTAAAAATTCTGTAGCGGATATGAGTCCGCCAGAACCTGTTGAGCGTTTCTCATAGTTTTTCTTACATCTTTCGTGGGCTATCCTATCGAAATAAGTTTTACAAAAATTTAACATAACTCTCTTTTCGCAACACGAAACCAAAAAAAACGCCCGAAATCACTGCTAAGGAACAATCTTCTTTACGTCCAGCTCAAGGATATCTTTTGCACCCTCTTTTTTTAATTTCGGGATCAATTTCGGGATATCATCCTCATCAACAACTGTTTCCACGGCATACCATTCTGTTTCTCCTTCTCCAAAAAGAGGCGAGATTGTAGGGCGCTCCATAGCGGGAAGTATCTTCACTATCTTTTCCAGATTGGATTTGGGCACATTCAGCTTGATCAAAAGCTTATTTCTTGCCCTCACCACGCTCATAAGCATCATAGCAATATCTTGTATCTTCCCTTTTTTCCAAGGATCTTTATAACTCTCCTTGTTTGCAACAAAAACGGCTTCAGACTCAAGGAGAACATCTATAATGTCTAAATTATTCTGGCTAAGTGTCGTGCCTGTCTGCGTTATATCAATAATAGCATCAGCTTCTTCAGGAGGTTTTGCTTCCGTAGCACCGTAAGAAAAGTTCACCTTTGAATCCGTAATCCCAAGGTTCTCTAAATAGTTCCTCGATGTATTAACATATTCAGTTGAAACACGCAAAGGCTTAATATTTTTTAAATCTTCAGGCTTGTCAATGTTTGAACTTTGAGGCACAGCAAGAACCATTTTCACC
>JAEOSI010000272.1 GCA_016840425.1 Candidatus Wukongarchaeum yapensis | reverse complement strand
GTGATGATGCTCTTCTTCCTTCATTCCTTCCATCCATTCCTGCATCTTAGATTCCAAATCTACACCTTGAACAATCATCTGCCAAAGGGGAGATATCTCCCTAAGGCCTGATACAATTTTTGGCACCTCTTCTAATAAGTAATTCACATCTTCTACGGTATTCCATTTACTTAAAGTCAGAAGAAGGGATCCATGGGCTTCCACATGACTTAGACCAGTTGCCCGTAAAACATGGGATGGTTCCAAGGTTTGTGAGGCGCAAGCCGATCCTGTAGATGCGACTATGCCTTTCTGGCTCAATTTTAACACTATTGATTCGCCTTCTATTCCATCAAACCTAAAACTTGCATTGTTAGGCATCCTTTTTACAAGATGCCCTGTGAGGTAAGCGCGCTCAATTTTCCCAAGGATGTTTTTTATTAACATGTCCCTAAGTTCTGTTGTATGTTTTATTTCATCTTCCATATTCTCTTTTGCAAGTTCTGCAGCTTTGCCAAACCCTACTATTCCAGGTATGTTTTCTGTTCCCGAACGTAAACCTCGTTCTTGACCCCCCCCATGGATTATTGGGGTTACTTTTACACGTTTGTTAACATATAATGCACCTACGCCTTTTGGACCATAAATATCGTTCGAGGAAAGGGTCATAAGACCTATATTTTCTTCTTGTACATCTATTGGTATTTTTCCTGCAGCTGCCACTGCATCTGTATGGAAATAGATTTTTTTATCTCCAGCAATTTCCCCGATTTCCTTTATGGGCTCAATAGTCCCTATTTCGTTGTTTGCATACATTATAGAGATAAGGATTGTTTTGTCCGTAATTGCTTCTTTTAATGATTCTATATCTACTATACCGTGTTCATCTACCGGGAGAAAAGTGATATTAAAACCTTCTTTCATCAAAGATTTACAACTGTTTAATGTAGCCATATGCTCTATTGAAGAAGTTATTATGTGGTTTCCTTCGTTCTTATTTCGTAAAGCCGCTCCTTTTATAGCCATGTTGATGCTTTCAGTGCCTCCTGAAGTGAAAATTATTTCTTTTTTAGGGGTTTCAGCGTTTATAAGTTCTGCAATTTTTTGTCTTGCATTTGTTAAAGCTTCTTTTACTGGCTGGCTTAAGTAGTGTAGCGAGGAGGGGTTGCCAAAATTTTCTGTGAAATATGGTTTCATAGTTTCAAAAACAATGGGATCTATAGGCATGCCTGCTTGATAGTCCATAAAAACTCTTTTCAGTTTTAATAACCTCCTTTTTCCTTTTTGGGGGTTTTTAGAAGTATAGTACGCCGTCACTTTCTAATATGAGGTCGTTTAATGTTGCTGCGCCTACTATTTTTGCTTTGGGAATAAAATCGCCTTTTTCTAACCCCATTAGTTGACAGCTTTGATCACATACTAAGATCTTAACACCTGCTTTTACAGCCTGATCCATTACCTCTTTGAGGGAGGGAAAGTTACCGATTTTTATCTTCTCTGCTTCCCCTTTTTTCAACACGGTAATGCCTTTTATCAGAAAATAGATGGTGGCATCGATATCCATTGCTACAGCAGTTGTAGCCAAAATAAAAGGAGCATAAGTCCTTTCAGGAGTATCTACTCCGCTTGTTTGAACGTATAGCAATCGTGGTTTTTCACTCAAAAATATTACCTCCTTTTATTATTTTATGCCCTTCCTTTTCTTACAATAAAGTATAGGTCATTCCCTTCTTTCCATTTATGAAGAATGGTATTACCTGTTCTTTTAGCCCAGCGAGGTATGTCTTCTTCTGCTGCGGGATCATCCGCGATTATTTGAAGTATTTGCCCTGGCTCTAACTTTTCTATTTCTTCCCTCGTAATTAAAACAGGGACTGGGCAAAAAAGCCCTCTACAATCCAATAAATTATCAACTTTTATTTCTTGGATCATCATTTTTTTTAACATCCGACAAATTAATATTTTTTAACACTGTTAAAAAAAGGCATTTAAACTTTATAAAATTAACGGTGTTAAAAATTTTATAAATACAAAAACGAGACAAAAACCGAGAAAACTAAATAAAGAACTAAAACTAAATAAAGATAAAGCACATTTATTCAAAGAAACCGTTTGCTTATTTTGGTGGATGATTTAGATGATTAACGCCCTTTACATAGTATCCGACGATGGGACATGTCTTTACACTTACA
>JAEOSI010000271.1 GCA_016840425.1 Candidatus Wukongarchaeum yapensis | reverse complement strand
AAAATTTATGTTGCATTAAACGCTTTATAATAAGCAAAAACAACAATTATTGTTAGTAAGATAGAATATTTATAGAGTTTATGAGAAGTTAAAGGAGGGAGATTTATAGTGATGACTGATAAGAAGAAGATTAAGATTTTTGAAAGAATTGGTAAGAGATGGAGGGAAAGTGTGGACAGGGTTAGGGAATATGAGATTGCTGATTTTGAAGAAACAACAGACTGGGGATTCATTCAAACCCATATTTTTGGCTTTGAGTATCGAAAAGCTCAGAGATTAAAACAGAAACTAATGGAAAAATATGAGGGAAAAAACGTTGAGGACGTAATTTCAGGGGAAGAGATTGAAACAGAAAAAGGTAGATTCTATCAAGTTCTAAATCGGAACAAAGTTCGTTTCATAAAACCAGATTTCACTGAAGTTGGAGGGAATATATTATCCAATCTTAAACTTATTTATGGGATAGGAGATGTAACTGAACAGGTTTTAAAAGAGGAAGGATACAAAACAATTAAAGATCTTAAAAGCCATCCTCGTTTTGGTTCTGAAGCTTGCAACTTTTTAGAGCTTTTTGAGATACGTGATACTTATCGTCTTATGAATTGGATTGGGCGTTGGTTTTCAAAGTCTCATCCTTTAGTTTTATGCGTTTCAGGTCTCCATCAGAAGGAGGATTTTGTTTTTCTCGATATAGAGACCATGGGGTTGTTTGGGAGACCTATCATCCTGTTTGGGATTGCAAAGGTTTCTGGTGAAGATATATTAGTTCATCAATATCTTTTACGGGATATCCGGGAAGAGGCAGGAGCCTTAGCTAAAACAATTTCCCACTTTGAGGGTAATATAGTGCTTGTAACCTTTAATGGTCGTACGTTTGACATGCCATTCATAAAGGAAAGACTTGCTTACTATGGTATGAGGGCAGATATTGAGAAACCAAATTTTGACCTCTTGCACTTTTCTAGGAGGGCTTGGAGGGAAAAACTTCCAAACTGTAGGTTAACCACGATAGAAAAATATTTGCTTGGAATCAGGAGAAAGGATGATGTTCCAAGCGCTTTAGTTCCGGAATTTTATGCAACCTATTTAAGAACCGGAAACCCAGGACCATTGATCCCCATATTGGAACATAATAAGCAAGATTTGATCTCACTTGCGCATATTTTCTCAAAGCTTTGGGAGGAGTGGCGATGGTGGCGATAATAACAAATGTAATAAGTTTGCTCAAACAAGACCCAGACTACAGAGATCGCATAACACACATTAAATCCCTCCCCCAAAAAAAGCCTGTTTACGGGAAACTAAAAAGAGAGTTGCTAAAAAACATAAAAGACTACCTGAAAAAGAGAAAAAATATCACGCTTTACATCCATCAATGTGAAGCAATAGACAAAGTAAGGGAGGGAGAAAACGTCGTTATAACTACTCCTACGGCTTCTGGAAAAACTTTAGCCTTTAACATTCCGATCTTTGAGAAACTTTATCAAGATAAGAAAGCTACAGCGCTCTACCTCTACCCTACAAAAGCCCTGTCAAACGACCAATTAAAAGTAGTAAAAGAGATGGAAAAAGAGGCAAAAATAACAATAAGGCCAGCAGTATATGACGGCGATACTCCCCGCTATAAAAGGCCAAAAATCAGGGAAACCTCAAGAATAATAATAAGCAACCCATACGAACTACATCAAGTTTTACCTTGGCACTTTAAATGGCAGAAATTTCTCACCAACTTAAAGTTTGTCGTGATAGATGAAGCCCACCGTTACAGGGGTGTTTTCGGGTCCAACGTAGCCTTTCTAATCAGGAGGCTTAGAAGAATATGTGATTTTTACGGTTCTAAACCTCAATTTATTCTATCAACGGCTACCCTTGCCAACCCGATAGAGTTTGCAGAAAAATTAACAGGGCTCAAATTCGAGTTGGTCAAAAAGGATGGATCGCCAGAAGGAAAGAAGTACTTTGTTTTTTATAATCCCTATTTTGATGGTGTAGGACGTCTTTCAACCCATCAAGAAACGAAAAAACTTTTCCTGCTCTTTGTAAAAAACGATCTTCAAACCCTTTGTTTTACCGTTTCGAGAAAAATGGCTGAACTAATCACTTTATGGTCAAAGACGGAACTAAAAGAGTCTGAACCAGGTCTCACAGATAAGATCACGGCGTATAGAGCAGGCTA
>JAEOSI010000270.1 GCA_016840425.1 Candidatus Wukongarchaeum yapensis | reverse complement strand
TTAGACGGGCGATTTCAGGGGATAGAGTGGAGTTATTGGGAGTGAGAAGGGAGGTAAAGCTTTGTCTTCCTAGGTCTCGTTTTAGTGATTTTACAGCTATTGTGCCTATTAGCCAAGGGTGTTTGGGTAGTTGTGCTTATTGTTTGGTCAGGAAAGCTAGGGGCAGTTTGCTTTCTTATCCTATTGAAGTTATTTTGCGAGAAGTTAGGGCAAGTGTTTCACGGGGGACAAGGGAGATCCTCCTTACAGCCCAGGATACAGCTTCTTATGGTGTTGACTTTAGAAGTAGTGATGATGATGGTGATTGTATTAAGAAAAGTGTTGTTAGAGAGAATAATGGTGTTAATTTAGGGGTTTTACTTTCTCGTGTTTGTGAAGTTGAGGGGGATTTTTTTGTTAGGGTTGGCATGATGAACCCTGACACTGCTCTTCCTATTTTGCACGAGCTTGTTTCTGCCTTTGGTAGCTTTAATGTTTACAAGTTTGTTCATATACCCGTTCAGAGTGGTTCTGATAGGGTTCTTCGTGAGATGGGTAGGAAGTATTCTGTTGGCGAGTTTTTTGAGGTTATAGATGGGTTTAGAAACGTTTTTCCTGATATTTCTGTGGCTACCGATGTGATAGTTGGTTTTCCTGGGGAATCTTTAGAAGATTTTCGTGAGACTTTACGCCTTGTGAGGATTTTGAAGCCTGATGTTATTAATATTTCAAGATATGGTGATAGACCGGACACTCCAGCTTCTAAGCGTCCTGATAAGCTACATCCAAAACTTATTAAAAAGCGGAGTAAGGAGCTTTATGAGCTTTGTAATAAGTTAAAGTTGGAAAAGAACTCCAAATGGATCGGTTGGAAAGGTAGAGTGCTTGTAAATGAGAAACGTAGTAAAGAGGTTTTTGTTTCAAGAAACTATGCTTATAAGCCAATAATTTTAAAAGAAAACCTTGAAAGCGTTTCTTTGGGCGATTTTCTTGAGGTTAAGATCGTTGATACTTCACAAAACCATCTCCTAGGCAAAATTATTAACAAGAAAAAATAAGGAAGAAAAGGTGGAGGAATACAAAGTACAATAGAAATAAAAAAAGGGGAGATTAGGGAGAGAAAAAAAGCTTGCTTTGTATATATAAAAGTTAGTGATACGATAGAGATACTTGTATTAATATACGGGGTCCGCTTTGAAAGCCTCTTGAAAACTTGTTATAGCATCGATTTTAATCGCTATTTATAGGAGGAAATGGCTCGTGCGTTTAGTTACCGTGCATCTGCCGGTTGAACTTATTGAGGGGTTAGATTTTCTAGTCAGGACTCAACGTTATCCTAACCGATCAGAAGCTATCCGTAGCGCTATTAGAGATCTTTTAAAGGAGGAGCTGTGGAAAAGACAAAAAGTATCAAAAGAGCGAATTATTCCAAAAACCTACATAGTACCAAAAGAGAAAGTGAAAGTACGAGAACAAAAAGAGGAAATAGCCTTAACTCATTAAGGGATTAAAAACAAGCGTCTTGGCGTATTAATATTACTTCGAATGTCGATGGCGGCTTGGCGGTTGAATTTCAATTTTTCCAAGCACATCCCCCCCCTCTTTCTTTTTTTAGTTAGTTCTTATTTTCCTCTTTCTCCTGATCATTGCTTCTTTTATTCTTGGAAGGCGTATAACCTTTCCTACGGGTAGAGTTTTGCCTTTTTTAATGGCATGGATAACGTCTTGATAGTCTGAGACTTCTTCCTGGATTACGGTATATGCGCACCCCAATGTTTCAATACTATGCGCATCACTTCCCGCAGTCATCGGGAGCTTTCTTCTTTCAGCCAATTTCCTCGCAAAAATGTTAGAAAACGGGAGAAATTCTCCTCCGTTTAAAGCTTCGACAGCGTCTACATCTAAAGAGCCAGTGACACGCCCTATAGCCCTCCTTAAGTAGTCATATGCATGGGGTACTATGACAGCTCCCCCCAAATCTCTTGCTTTTATGACCGTTTCCACTGCAGATAGTTTTTTTGGTATCAAGCTTTTTATGCCTAAAACGAGGATGTGTCCTTCTATTGTGGTGATTTCTATACCCGGGATCACTATTAAACCGAATTTATCAGCTATTCTTAACGCTTTTAGCGCTCCACTTATAACGTCATGATCTGTAATTGCTAAACCGTTCAAACCTAAAGCTTTAGCCCTTGTAAGAACTTCTTCAACACTA
>JAEOSI010000082.1 GCA_016840425.1 Candidatus Wukongarchaeum yapensis | reverse complement strand
CTTTTAGTTTTACCTGTTTCTTTGTATTTTCCCATAGTTCCGCGAACCGTATTCCCGCAAGATGGACAGTTCCAAGTAGCCATGGCGGTTATGGTGATGTTTCCGTCCTTGTCGGGCATTGGTGAAGCAAGTGTCCATTGTTTACTGGGAGTTGTTTCCTTTGGGTCGATTATGGTGCCGCAATTTTTGCATTTAATTTGTTTAGTTTTCCGTTTAGATTTGGACAAAAATCCACCTTCTTAAAAAATTTACTTTTTAATAGGGCATAATACTTAAAAATTTCATCAAAAAGAAATTTAAAAACTTAAAGGTTAATGATTGAAAGTAAAGTATTTTTCTTATTTCCTGTTTTTAGTGTTGGTGGTTCGGTTGTTTAAATGGGCTCCTTTGATTGATTTTGGCCGATGGGATCCTTGGATAGGACCGGGAGCTTATGGTAAATTGGCGATTTTATTCATGTTTCTTGGAATTTTGACAGGCTTTATTTTTGTTGTGTTTATTGAGACTTCGCCTTATAAAACTTTTAAGGATATTTTGTTGCGTTTAAGCGTTGCTTCTTTCTTTATGGGATTTGGAATACTTTTTCTCCTTTTATCTTTAGATATTTACTTTTAGCTCTTTGCTATTAAAGTGTTGGATTTTTTCGTCTTTTGAGAGAGGCATGAGTTCTATGAGCCCGTAACCTATGAGTAGAATGAGGGGGATTAGTAGTAGTTCGGTGACTACTAGGAGGGCAAAATCGGTATTGTCCAAGGTGGGGACTATTATTAATGATGTGGTAGGGTGGGCTATTATTACTGGTAGGGGGTTTATGAAGACGTAAAAGTTCCATGTGCCGTGCCATGTCATGTTACCGAACAAGTTGTTGTTAGAGCGGTAAAACATCATTCCCAATGTTAAGCCTACTATTGCTAAAATAGTAGACTGATAAATTAAAACTATTAAAAAAACGGTTTTTAACACTTCTCTTGGGCCTTCTTCGACGATTGTGGTTATCACTAAGGATGGGATATGGGCTAATCCAAATAGTAAGGTGGCGATAACCAAGCCTATGGGGATATCGCGAAAAACTTTGTTCGAGTTTGCTTCTATGAGTTTTGATTGGATATATCCTCTAAAAGTTATTTCTTCAAAGAAGCCTACAAGAAGGATCATGATAAAAAGTATGAAAAATATCGTCAGCCAGTCAATCCATGAAAGAGGGATGGGCTTGATGCCGAAAAAAGATTCGATTACAGTTTTTATATAAAATTGGACGCTGCAAAAGGCGATTCCGAATCCAGCATAACGCAAAGCGTGTTTTCTTTTGATCCCTAAATACTTAAAAGAAGATTTAAGCCCCATCCCGTCAAAGTGCATCGTGAAAAAAAGGACGATCAATAAGCCGGTTAAGTATCCTAAAAGCGAAAAAATTACCGAGTAAGCTCCAAAATCCACAATTAAAGCGATACTAATAAAAAATGTGAGGCTTACAGTGATGAGAAAAAATGCCAAAAACCCTTCAGCCAAAGGAGATGACTTTTTTGGGGAGGTTGAGGGGGTTAAGTTTTTTGAAAAATTTTTTTCTTCCACGTTCATCGACTCTTTATGGTCTTTTTTTGGAGCAAGTGGGACATGAGGGGTTTTTAACGATTTCAATAGATTGAAAATCAAGGTTTTCAAGGTCACCGAATAAAAGTTTTCCCTTAAGAAGTGGTTTTTTTCCTGTGATGATTCTTACAGCTTCGCTTATTTGTATACAGGAAATTATGCCTATAATGCTAGGATGAACGCCTGCTGTTTCGGTGGTTTCAAGTTCTTCGTCTCGTACTTTAGAAAAAATACATTCTAAGCACGGAGAATCATCATAAGGGATAAAGGTGGAAGTGTTTCCAAGCGTACCTAAGACTCCGCCGAAAACATAGGGGATATTCTTTTGAACACACGCCTTATTAACGACAAATCTTGAGGAAAAGCTGTCTAATCCATCAATAACTAAATCTACTCCCTCCACGATTTCTTTTATATTTTTTGGACTTACAAAAACAGATAAAGGTTCAACTTTACAGTAAGGATTCATAGCCTCTAACCTGCTTTTTGCTACCTCTACTTTAGGAGAAGCTAGGTCATGGACGGTGTAAAGTATTTGTCGTTGTAGATTAGAGACTTCTACAACATCTTTGTCAATTAATCTGATAAAACCGACCCCCATTGATGCAAGATACATAGCGGAAATACTCCCCAAACCCCCAAGTCCTACAATCGCAACACGGCTCTTTTTAAGCAGCTCTTGCCCTTCTTTTCCTATACTTTTTAGAACAATCTGTCTTTGATAACGCTCGTTCTCCTCATCTGTTAAAAAATTCAATCTTAACACGATCCTTTTTTTCTGTTTCTTGATCTTAATAGTTCTTCTAATAATTTGTTTGCACTTTTAATGCCCGAATTTTCCACTTCTTTAACGATGTTACTCCAAAAGTCTTCAAACAATTTCTTAGGATATCCAAGCTGCTCATATTCAAAAGCCTGTATCAGCACTTCTAACCTGTCTGCAACCTGCACTATCTTTGCCTCTTTTGATTTTTCAAGCATGTAATCTTCGATAACTTCCAAGAAAGTTCGCTTAGTTTCAACATGGTCGCCCATACTTGAAATAATCTCTTCAACAGCTCTTTTTTCTGCCCGCTTTTTTAACTGTTTAAATTCTTCTCCAAAATAAGGAATAACCCGCCGGTCAATATCTTGAAGGACTGCTTCCGAAAAATCATGTAAAAGGGCCATTTCTAAAACTCTTCTAATATCAATTTCATCCCTCGACAGTTCCTTTTCCCTCATAGATAAAATTAAAGCGATTAAGGCAGTTCTGAATGAATGAGCTCCAACGGTCTCAATTTCTGCAAGATTGACACCTGAAACAATCCATCCCATTCTAGGGTAACGTTTTAACCTTCCAATTTTTAAAAGAAAATCGATCACAAGCCACACATCTCACTAAAATTGTTTTAGAAAAAATTAGAAAGATAGTTTAAGATTTAGAAAAAATAGAATAAATGTTATTAAATTGTTTTTGTATTTCGTTTATTTTTCCATGGCTACTTCTAAGATCATGCAAGATAATGTTTTCAGTGATAGGTCATTTGTATCTTTTTCTGAAGTTAACTCTCCCATTATACTGGAAAGAATTTCAAGACTTTTAACGACATGAGTCGATTTTTGTAAATTTTCTATTATCGATCTTAAAAAATTGAATTTTTTGATAAGTGGTTTCCGTATTTCATCTAAGTCAAAGGCTCCCTCAGCATATCTTTTATTTCTTAGACCTCCCACTATTCTGATAGATGCTTCATAAGGAAAAGATTTGATATGGGTTTTTACCCAAGTTTCTATAACGACTTCAATAAGTGTTTTAAGAAGAATGTAAAGCTCCACTATATAGTAAACTGCATCGTCTGGTTCTGCTTCTTTTACTGTTCCAAAAATTCCTTCTTCTAAACGTTTAAGATTTTTAATTTTTTCATTTAAAAGTTCTGGAAAATTTACGTAAAAAAATTTAATCCATGCACCCTCATTAACCGAGAATTGTAGTAAATATGATTCTATGGAAGGAACTTCCTCTCCTATTTGGCGTAATCTTACATGTTCTGTTTGAAGTTCATCGCAAACAAGATCTGGGTCTATTTGCCAATTTTGTTCCAAAATTGCAACTACACGGCTTGCTTCAAGATTGCATCCGGTTAAGGAAGAAATCCTTCTAATTTCCCCCTCAGATAATAGTTTTATTTGTTTAATAAGAAAAGATTCTATCTCTTTAATTTCGTTAATTACGAATTTTTCAAATTTTTGTCTTTCTTCTTCTTCTCGAACGCTTAACAATTCTGACAAATATTTTCCCCCGTTATATAGTATGAAAATAATTTTTTAAACAGTATGGTTTTTTCTTTTTTAAGCTTATTCTCATTTTTTTATCTATATTCTCTTTAGAGAGTGTTTCTTAATACTATTATGGTAAAGCAGAAATTTAATTTAAATAGGAGAGATTTCCGCAAAAAAGGAAAGCGAAAAATTAAAGTTAAAGAAAGAGAATTATATTTAGGAATAAGTAAAACATGAACAAAAAGCAGGGAATTACTGGTGTTAAAGGGAGGCACTAATTTGGCTTATTTGAAGGATCTAATACTCCCCCAAAAGATTGTCCCGAAGCTGCGAGATCTTGGTGTAAAATCGATTTGCCTCATAAATTTCGACATTGTAGAAGGACCTATAGCCTTTCTTTTTAAAGTAATTAAAGACTCCTATTTAATAACAGAGTTTGAACAAAATCAATCACGACTAATTGAGATATATACAGGGTTAAGCCACACGCCTATAGATATCTTAAAGATCGGGAATGAGAGAGTGGTTGCATCACGCTTTGATAAAGAGAAAGATGGTGCCATTACAACCAGTTTACTATTATTTATATGTAAAGAAAATGCGTTGACAGAAGAGTTAGAAAGGATCGCTAAAGCATCAATAGTTCGTTCTCGAGGGGAACCAAAAAGGATGCCTAGAGCGTTTGAAGATGCATTTAAAGAGACCGGTCGCACCTTTGTCATGTATGAAAGGGAAGGGAAGATACGCGAGTATACTTTAGTGCCAGGGGAAAAGATAGTAAAGACTCATGATGAATTCCAAAATTTGCATGGTTTAGTTCTTATAGATTTTGAAAGGAATAATGTTGATACACGGCTGGTGCCAAACTTCATAGAAGGGGTTAAAATAGAGCCTGTGAAAATAGCGAAAATGACTGAAGAGATGATGAAAGAGGGAGTGAAAAGAGTTAATTTAACCACATGGAAGGATCAAAATCTCTACGTGATCTCTTCAAGCGGCAGAAAAGCCGTTCTAGTCGTATTTTCTAAAACAGTTTTAAATGAGGCTATTGAAGAATGGTTAAGAAGTCTTATGGACGTTTTAGAAGAAAAAAAGATCTATGCAGACCCCGAACTGGTAATGGAACTTATAAAATACTTAGAAAGTAATGAAGATTTAACGGTTAGAAACATGACAAGAAAAGAATTAATTGAAATAGTTTTGTATTCGAAGCTTTTACTTCCCTCTACACTCACCAAAAATGAGAATAAAGAGGGAATAGAAACACCGATAGAGGTAGAATTTTTCAGCGATTTGATACCATTGTACAAGGAAATGACTGGAAAAGAAACCATATATCAGATAAGCAAAAAAGCAGGCGTTAACATAGGCAGACTCGTAGATTATCTTCTACTTCTTAAAAGCCGCAATCTCATAAGTCTTCTTTCAATAGTACAATAAAAAAAAGAAAGAAGAAAAAACGAAAACTTGTTTATGATAAAAGGAGGAGTAAAAAGCTTTGGGGAAAAAAGAGGAAGAATTAATAATAGGTGAAGAAAAGGTTTTGAGCGAACTCACAAGAATTGCTACGAAAAATGCTGAAGAAGAGAAATTATTTACTCTTTTGGCTTCTCAAAAGTCCATGACTGAAATATCTTCGGAAAAAAGATTTGTTAAAAATGAAACTTTAGAGAAATGGCTTTCGTTTTTAGCAAACCAAGGGGTTTTAGAAAAACAAGGTGACCTTTTTTCGACCACTACACATACAGAAGAAAAAAGAAAAGAGATATCGCAGCTTTCCCCCCCTTTACTTGAAGAAATACGTAAATATCCTCAAATTTTACGTTATCAAAGGTTGAATCAAGTTTTTGTTCCTTATATAAAAAATGAGACTGAACGAGAACCTATGCAAAAGGAATTATGGCTTTATGATGCGATAGCCGGTTCAACTCTTGACGAAATAAGACGAGAATATGTTATGGAAAAGGCTAATCTTAAGAAAAATAAAGAAACATATGTCTGTATCATCGGACAAGAAACAGGGTACGGTATAAAAACCGTTCTTGATATAACAGATGGAAGAGTTTTCGAGATAGAAGGAATGTGCTTCAACCAAGAATTTAAAAAAGCCGCAGACTATGTTGTAGATATTTATAACATAAAAGAAGCTTCTATTACTGTAATAAAAGACCTTGAAAATATAAGCCAATATGCCGCCAGAAACGATTATGATTACGTTTTCATCTTTGACGGCCTCCAATATTTTCCAGACTCCCCCTCTTTAAAAAATATTACAGAACAGGTGGAAAACATCCTTAAACCAGAAGGAGTATTTGCAGGAACGACCTTTTTCACAGGAGAAGCTTATGACGAATGGATAAACCATGTAATCGCAGAATTCAAAAGTTATCCCGACAAAGAAAAATTCAATGCAACCCTCGTAAATTCAGGATTTAAACAAGTAAAATTCTACGAAAAACCATGGTACGCTTTTACTGCAAAAAAGGAAAAATAAAGGAATACCAAGTAACTAAAACAAAAAAAGAAAAGGAGGAAAAATAAAGTTTGGGATACTTTAAAACATTAAACGCCTGCACATGGCGCTATCTGAAAATCGATTGGAGATATAAATTTTCAATTGTTACTGATGCGATTTGGACCATGGTAACAGTTGTTGCCTTCGGAACGCTGGGCTATGCTGCCGGACAAGGTAACGAAAATTTCGTAAAATATCAAGGAACAAATGCATTCATTTGGATTCTTGTAACCGGTATTTTTTACTGGACATTTTTCTCAAGACCCTTCGAAGAATCAGTTTTAGCTGTGCCAGAAGAAGCAGCAAGAGGAACACTAGGTTTCCTGGTAACTAATCAAGTTTCTCCCGCAACAATGTTAACAGGCAGAATGGTTTCTTCAGTATTTAAATTTACCATCATAGCAGCAGCTGTTGTATACCCGGTAATGTACGTCTTGGACTTGAGAATTCCTCCAGAATATCTATTAGAGATTTTTCTCATACTTTTTATCAGCATGTTCTTCATGTTAGCCCTTGTTTTTATTGTTTCAGCCCTCACATTAATAGTCAAAAAAATAGGAGTCATCATTAATATTTTTCTGCATAGCTCAAGAATTTTGAGCGGTTTTTATTTCCCCTTGTCGAATGGGAAGGAATCTGAATTTGGTCCTGTTGCGATGTGGATTGAAAATTACTTGCCTATTGCAAGAGGGTTAGTAATGATACGGGACATCGTGATTCCAGAGGATAAAGGTGGGGGAATTTCCCATACTGCAGTTTGGGAGGGTCTAGAATGGATGTTGATAGGTACGGTAATAGCGCTGGTTTTTGCTTTCATTTTTATCGCGAAGATAACCGATTTAAGTAGAAAATGGGGTACCTTGGAATTCTATTAAAAAGTTGGAATAAGGATATGATATGGGGAATGAAAGTTGGCAGATAAAATAGTTGTAGCGGATAAAATTGTAAAAGAGTTTAAACCTAACCTTTTCATGGGCGAAGCTATAAGGATTATTGACGGTGTATCTTTCGAGCTCGACCGAGAAGAATCTTTAGCCATAATTGGGCCTAACGGATCTGGAAAAACCACTCTTTTAAAAATTCTTGCAACAATTTATCTTCCAGACTCAGGAACCGCTTTAATTGACGGATATGATATAATAAAGGATACGGAAGAAGTCCGTAATAGGATATCGCTTGTTAGTCCTGCTCTTGATTTCCAGAAAAAATTGACATTAAAAGAAACCTTGAAATTTTTCGCGGACATACAAGACAGCAAAATAGATCAGGCTTTCGATTTTTTGCAATATATGGGGCTTATGCCCATGCTAGACTTGAGACTGGAAACTTTCAGTGAAGGACAAAAAGCCATGACAAGATTAGCAATAGGACTAATGAAAAAGCCTGAAATACTACTATTAGACGAAGTCTTTGCCACTTTAGACTTCCGCAGAAGAGAGCATCTAATTAAGTATCTCGAAGACTATGTCAAAGGAATCACTTTGATCATAGTTGATCACCATTCAGAAGTCGTGGACAGGCTATGTACAAAGATGTTATTAATGAAACGTGGCGGGTCCACTCTTAAAATAGGGAGTGTAGGGGAGATTTTTGAAAGATCCCCGTATAAGTATGATGTAATAGCAGTCCCAAAAAAATATATGTCTGAAGAAATTTCCGAGGGTTTTGGATATCCTTACATGCGTTTAGGGGGACGTGTGAGATTTTTTGTAAAAAACAAAGAAGAAGCAGACGATCTTATAGAAAGAATGTTTGAATGGGATAAATTTGTGAGTTTCGAAGTAAGCGGTGTCTCGATGGATGATATCTACTGGTTATCAATGTTGGAAAGTGCTGAGGAAGAACGGTTCAAAAAGTTTTGCACCCAATGCGGCGCATTTATACCAAGAGATTTGAACTTCTGTTTGCAATGTGGTTACTTTCTTGACTGACATACTCTCTACCCTAAAGGGTTGGAGGTTCTACGGTTGTTGTTTTAACTTTTACAACCGATGGCTGTGCCACCAGCCAGTTATCCCTATCCCACCAGTAGGGCTTCGGGAATATCGGGTTAGCTATGTTCGCTACACCGTTCACGTCTGCGTTCACCGTTACTCCATGCGTTTTACAGATGTATAGTCCCCTGTGTTTTCTACCGTTTCTGTGCATTTTTCCGCAGAGAGAACAGGTTTTAGACGTGTATTTTTCATCCTTTTTCCTCGTGTTTATTCCGTGATTTTCTGCTGTTACTCTAAGCCGTTCGTAGATGTATTTAAAAGACCAGAAGTTGTTTATCATCGCATTAGCTTTTCTGCCTTTCATTTTCTTTCTACTGTTCTCTCTTATGTGGGTTATATCTCCTATGACGATTTCTGAAACTTCTTTTTCCCAGCAGTTTTTGACAAACC
>JAEOSI010000081.1 GCA_016840425.1 Candidatus Wukongarchaeum yapensis | reverse complement strand
CGGTTTAACTTTTGCAGAACTTTCGTCTCAAGTGGGAGGAGGAGCGCAGGTAAACGGTTTTGTAGGCATGGCTATTGAATACATAAGATCTTACAAGTTTTTAGAAAAAGAGGGGGGATTAGACAGAGTAGTGTGGATGCCGCAATTTGTAAAAGACAGGGTTATGGATGCTTTAGACGGCATGACAGAGAAAATAGCTACAGAAGAAGATGTAGAGACACTCGAAGATCTGGAAAATTTCCTGAGAAATGCTAATCATCCAGTGGTCGAACGATGGGTAGAAGAAGAGATACCTGCAGAGGCTGCGGAAGTAGAAGTAGGAGGTATGGTTGCACCTTCCTTAACGCCTACCATAGAGGCGGGTACTATAACTTTGCCTGGTGGAACTTTGTTGCCTGGCATTGGTGGTGGGGTTAAGATAGTTTTGAAAGGTGCGAAAATTTACGCTGAAAAAGTGATAATTAGGAAGATGGAAAAGGGCAAATAAAAACTTTGGAGAGCGTGTATGAATAATGGTTGAACATGAGGAAAAAGAAGGTGAGAAGGAAGATAAGGGAATTCGGGAACTTATAGAGCAACTGATGGCTATGGCGGATCAGTTGGGAGAAATAGAGCTTGAAAATGTTATAATAGAGACTGATGCTTTAGAGTTTGAGATTTTGCCGGGCTCAATGGTGCCGATGGTCCAGCCTTCTGCCCAGGCGGCAGCTGTGGCTAAAGCAGTTCCTGAAGTGCTTGTTTTACCTACAGAACTTCTCTCTGCAACTTTTATACCCCCTATCACTGAATGGCCAGGCGAGGTTGTGGAAGTGCAAATAGGCGCTAAGAGGGGTTCAGGTGGCTCGAGGAAAAGCGTGGTAACGATAGGCGGCGAAAAAACGATGCCCTTTTACTTGTTTGAATATGAGAACCCTAATCCTCCATCCATAGCGATAGATGTTTTCGACATTCCTGGAACTTTTCTAAGTCAGCCGGTTCGTGAAAAATATGAAGATGTTTACGAGAGTCCTGCTGATTGGGCTAGAAAGGCAGTAGAATATGGAGCAAATGCTGTAACAATACACTTGATAAGCACGGATCCTTTAATTAATGATACGCCGGTAAATGAAGCAGCAAAAACCGTAGAAGAGGTATTACAGGCAGTGGATGTGCCTGTGATAGTTGGGGGTTCGGGGGATAAAGACAAGGATCCAGAGGTACTAGCAAAGGCGGCGGAAGTAGCGGAAGGAGAAAGAGTTCTTCTAAATTCGGTAAGCTTGGATATGGACTGGAAAAAAGTGGTCGATGCAGCCAAAAAATATGGACACAACGTGATCGCCTTCACACAGATGAATGTTAACGACGCCCGCCTTTTAAACACGAACCTCCTTAAGAGGGAAATGCCAAAAAATCAAATAATAATAGATCCCACATGCGCTGCTTTAGGGTATGGTCTCGAATATGCCTTTTCAAACTATGAAAGGATAAGACTTAGCGCTATTAGAGGAGATGAGGCTCTCCAAATGCCTCTGAGCGCAGGCACAACCAACGCATGGGGTGCAAGAGAAGCCAATAAAAGCGAGAAAAAAATGCCTCAATGGGGACCAAGAGCCTTCAGAGGACCACTCTGGGAGACAGCAACCGCGCTAACCCTAGCCTTAGCAGGCTGTGACCTCTTCCTAATGATGCATCCTGGAGCACTACAAGCCTTTAAATCAACGGTTCAAAACCTACTAACAATAGTTACAGAAACAAGGGAACAAGTAGACTGGGTCCACGCAAAATTCTAACTAGGAAAAACCCTAAAAACAACCAAAAAGGGCGCTCATAGCTGATTGACCTCCTCCACCTTCAAGTTTGCATTATCTTGATCTCCCATTATTTTCAGGTTTCCTCTTCTTCTCAACCCTCTCTAAAGCCTCTCTTACAGCTTTTCGAACATCCCAATCTTCGTCTGCTAGAGTCTGTTTGAGAGGGTTTAAAGCTATTTTATCCCCTATTTTTCCAAGAGCTTCTACTACCCTCCAACGAACAACTCGATTTTTATCTTTTAATGCCCGGATAAGATGTTCTACTGCGGGTTCTCCTAAGTTTCTAAGAGCTATAGCTGCTTTCTTTCGAACGGTCCAATGTTTATCCTTTAGAGCTTGAATGAGGGAATTTATCGCTATAGGATTTCCTATCTCGCCAAGGGCTATAGGCGATCTCCAACGAACAGACCAATGCTTATCCTTTAAAGCGTGAATTAGAGGTTCAACCGCGCTCCCATCCCCTATCTTACCAAGGACCCATGCTGCCTCGGCTCGAACTTTAAAGTCTTTCTTATACTTCAAGACCTTTATCAAGCCTTCAACATCATTCTTTGTTTTCATCCTTTCATCCTTTCGCTGACTAAGTCTAGTTAAGGATATGGATTACAAAGAATATCTATGTTTCTTCTGGCACTTCTCCAAGGAGATGCTCGAAAAAGAACTTTGCAGATTGTTTCCATGCTCGAATCGCATTCTCTGTTTTCGTGAAACCGTGTCCCTCGTCTTCAAAAACTAGGTATTCTACAGGTACACCTTTCTTTCGAAGTGCTTCCACCATCTGATCACTCTCCGATTTTACGACGCGGGGATCGTTGGCTCCTTGGATGATGAGAATGGGCGTTTTTGCTTTGTCAATATAGGTAATTGGCGACCTTTCAATCAAGAACTTTCGGTCTTCTGGATCGTCAATATCTCCAAATATTTCCTTTACCATCGGCTTCCAAAACTCTGGGATAGATTCAAGGAAAGTTACAAGATTCGAAGGACCAACAATGTCTACAGCTGCACACCAGTAGTCAGGAAGACGTGTAACTGCTGAGAGAACTGCAAAACCGCCATAACTACCACCGTAAATTCCGATTCGCTCGCCATCAATCTTTGGATGTGCCAGCAGGAATTTTGCTGCTGCTTCAATATCTTTAAGATCACCACCACCAAGGTCGCGTTGGATAAGACGCATATAGGTCCTTCCATATCCTGTGGATCCACGAATATTGGGTGCGAGAATAGCAATACCAGCTTGAAGGATATATTGGTAAAAATGATAATAGTGGGGTGTTTCTTGGACCTGAGGACCGCCGTGAATAGAGAGAACACATGGGAATGGCCCTTCCCCTTTCGGGAGATAGAACCATGCTGGAATGGACTGGTCAAAACTCTCATATTGGATTAGTTCAGGTGCAATAAGGTGTTCACTCCGAACACCGCCTGACATAGAATTTGTTACACGCTTTATACTACCGTTCTCCAAATAGAATAGGTGATAATCGCCAGCTCGTGTTGCTTCCATTCGAATGAATACAAGATAGCTATTATCTGGTGTGAATTTAAGATCAACATGAAGAGCTGGTGATTCTTCTCCGATAAAGTGTTCTTCTTCTGTCTCAAGGTTTTGTAGCACAATGATGTAATGACCACCACGATTAACTGTGTAAGCTAACCATCGACCATCTTTAGATGTTGTCGCGTTAAGGATATCCCATTGCGGTTTGGCACTAATTTTTTGCTTGTTTGTCTCCACATCGATTTGAATAAGGTGCATAAATTCGGAGCCATCATCCGTAAGTGCGTAGAGGTTATGGTTGTCCTGATTCCAAGCTTGAAAGTAGTAACGCGCTCGTTCTGTGTGGGGTGTAAGTTCATGCCGTTTCCCAGTTTCAAAATCTAGGAGATGAATAGTAGAGTGGTCATTCCCAAATGTTTCGCTTATTGGTAAATAATTTCCCTTGGGAGAGGAAGGCTCGGGCGTTAGGATATTATCTTCTTCTGTGAGACGTTCTTTCTTACCTGTGGTTACCTCAAATCGGGCAACATCAAGAGCACGCGGGTAGCGATCATCTGTTGCATAGTAAAGAAATTTACCATCCGGTGACCAGTGGGAGAGCATATAGCGCTTTTCAGGATTGTCAATAAGCAATCGGGGTCTTGCCTCCTTATCGAGATCTAGGAGGTAGAGTTGTTCGAGCTCATTACCTTTCTCGTCTGCAGTGAATGCGATCTGGTTTGAGACAGGAGACCATTTTACCCTCCGAACAGTCTGATCCTTGAAAAAAGTAAGTTGTACAGGAAAACCCCCCGTAGTGGGCATAAGCCAGAGGTTTCTCTGACCATCTAGATCTATCACGATAACTATCTGCTTACCGTCAGGCGAAAATGTGCATCCATCTTCACGGTAGCTTCCACCTATCAGGCGTACATTTGCAAGCTGTTCAAAGGTATATCTTAGTTTAGGAAGTTTTGCTTTGTTTTTATTGCTCATTTCAAACACCTTTTCCTAAACCTCTTGCTAAAGATTATTTTTGTTTTATTCTCGGGGTTTTTAATAGTGTAGTTATCTTTATATGTAGTTTTCTATATATGTAGTTATAAATACTATAGTGATTTATATAAATTTTTCGATCAAAAAAACTCCTAAAAAATAAGAGTTTTTCATTTCAGGGCAATATAAAAATTCAAACCGTCTTATTTTCAATATATAATAACCTATAATTTCTTTTTAACAATCTTAACATCAAATCTAGGAGATTTTTAATCTTTCTGTAAAAAGCAATGGTTTCTCTAAGATTTAAGACAATAATCTTTATAAGAAGGATTTGAGGAGGAGATTCACGTTTTATCCAAACTAAAAAGTTAATTTTTTGTGCTTTTTAGGAGTAGTGATGGATTTTGAAGTCAAAGAGTTTAGTAAAGTTTAGCGTGGACGAGGTGTTAGAATATCATAGAAATAACCCACCTTATCATGGGAAGATTAGTGTTGTGAGTAAAACCCCTTTAAAAAATGTTAAAGATTTAAGTCTTGCATATACGCCTGGCGTGGCGGAACCTTGTAAAATAATTGCAAAAGATCCTGAGAAGGTTTGGGAGTATACTGCGAGGCAGAACATGGTTGCAGTTGTAACAGACGGCACCGCCATTTTAGGGTTAGGAGATATAGGGCCAGAAGCCGGTCTACCTGTGATGGAAGGAAAATGCGTACTCTTTAAGATGCTTGCGGGGGTTGACGCCTTCCCTATATGCATTAAATCGAAGGATCCTGATAAAGTTCTGGAGACTACTAAGCTTTTAGAACCAAGCTTTGGAGGCATAAACCTTGAGGATATAGCTGCCCCTAATTGCTTTTATATAGAGGAAAGACTCAAAAAAGAGATGAGTATTCCGATTTTCCATGATGATCAGCACGGTACTGCTGTGGTTTTTGGAGCGGCCTTGATTAATGCTTTGAAAATTGTTGGCAAAAAAATTGACGAGATTAAGGTAGCGTTTAACGGGGCGGGTGCTGGCGGTATAGCTTGCACTAAATTTTTGATCGCTATGGGGGCAAAAGACCTCATTTTGTGCGACACTAAAGGAGTAATTTATGAAGGAAGAAAGGAAGGAATGAACCCGTATAAAGACGAAATTGCAAAGGTTACTAATAGAGAAGGAATTGTAGGCAAGCTTAGCGATTCTATAAAGGGTGCAGACGTTTTCGTAGGGTTGAGTGTGGGGAAAGTAGTTACGAAGGAGATGGTACGGAGCATGGCAGATGATGCTGTTGTTTTTGCCATGGCTAACCCTGTCCCAGAGATTATGCCCGAATATGCTTTAGAAGCAGGAGCGAAAATAGTTGCAACTGGGCGTTCAGACTATCCAAATCAAATAAACAACGTTTTAGGATTTCCAGGGATTTTTAGAGGTGCCCTCGATGTTAAGGCTACGGATATAAATGAAGCGATGAAGGTGGCGGCAGCAGAAGCAATAGCGAGCCTCGTAAAGGAAGAAGAGTTGAATGAAGAATACATAATAGTTAATCCTTTACACCCAGAAGTTTTTCCTGTAGAAGCTTCGGCAGTCGCGAAGGCGGCAACGGATTCAGGAGTGGCCAAGATAAAAGTCGACCCAGCATGGGTTGAAGAACATTGCAGAAAGCTTAGAAAACTAAACGAGAGATGGACCCAAGAAAAACCCTCTTTCACCTATTAGCGGAAAGCTTCTAAGACAGTAAATTAGAGGAAAATAATCCATTACTTCAATTTTTATTTTATTTATTTGAATGATTGGGGGGCATTTTTGGGTGGGATGGGTTATCCCTCCGCCAAAACGGCCTAAAAAAACAAAAGAGGTCTTTTTAGAGGAGAGAAAAAGGAAAGTAAGCTTGTTAATTAGGCGGGGATTTTTAAAATCACCAAGGATAATTAAAGCCATGCTTAAAGTTCCAAGGGAGGAGTTTATACCAGATTTTTACCGTGATTACGCGTATCTTGAGGTCCCCTTCCCGCTTCCTGGAGCGAACGCTACTATATCGTGCCCCCATAGTTATCCGCTTTTTTACGAAGCGTTAGGTTTACGAGAAGGGGATAGGTTTTTAGAAGTAGGAACTGGATCGGGTTACGGGGCAGTTTTAGGCCGGGAAATTGTCGGAGACAGTGGGAAGGTGGTCACGGTAGAAATAGATGAAGATACCTATAATTATGCTGAAGAGAACATTAGACGGCTTGGCTACAGCGATATAATTATGGTTTTAGGGGACGGAGGGCTTGGTTATCCTTCAGGAGCCCCCTATGATAAGATTTGTATTACTGCTTCATGCCCTCGCATACCTGAGCCGTTGGTTGAACAGCTAGCTTTAGGAGGGAGGCTTATAACGCCTATTGGGAGAAGTGAACATGGTCAAAGCCTAGTTTTAGCGGAAAAAAAGTCACCTGATGAAGGATTGAATGTTAAAGTTATAACAGAAGTTTTGTACGTTCTTTTAAGAGGCGTTTACGGATGGTAAAGGAGAATTATTCCGTGTACACTGTATGATAACAGTTTTTTAAATAAAAAAAGTTCAAAAAGAGGAGAGGGTTATAGGGTAGGGAGTGTGGGTCTTTTGCAGGTAGCAAAAATTAGCAGTAATCTTGAAAGCCATCCTACATTGATCTTGATCATAGCGACGCTTGCTGTTGGCCCAGCGGCTATTTTGGTGAGGTTTTCCCTCGAGAATGATGCTGCATTGATCGCGTTTTACAGGGTTTTCATAGCAGGGGTACTTTCGGTTTCAATAGCTAAGATTGCTGGAGAGGAAAATATTCTTCCACGTAACACAAAGGAAGCTGGGCTAATCTTGTTAGCTGGGCTTTCCCTAGGATTTCATTTTGTCCTTTGGTTTGAGTCCTTGAGGTATGCTCCAGTTGCGGTGAGTGTGTTACTCGTGACCACCACACCAATCTGGATTTCTGTTGCCGCATTACTCTTTTTGGGAGTTCCACCTACAAGAAATGAATCGATTAGCATAGGTTTAGTCTTTATAGCGATTAGTATTATGATCTTACAAATTAACCAAGAAGCAGAATTGGTATTGGATGAGACTCTGGCTTTTGGCGGCTTCTTGGCTATTAGTGCTTCATGGCTGGTGGTAGTTTATTTTTTCATTGCTAAGAGAATGCTCCGTACCAGATCCCTTTGGGGATACTTTGGACTCGTCAACATTTTTGCAGCTCTATTTCTTGTCGCTTATTTGCTACTGACATCTCGAAAATTCACAGCAGCAAATCCAAGCGACTATCTTATTTTCTTACTGCTCGCCCTAGGACCATCTTTGATTGGCCATGCTGGTTATAACTATTCGATGAAACTAGTAAGACCCCATGAAGTTGGGTTTGCGATTCTTGGAGAACCCATCATCGCATCAGTTCTAGCAGCAATCATCTTTAACGAAATACCCGCAATTTCAACATGGATTGGAGGAAGCTTACTCTTAACAGCCCTATATTTAGTCGTCATCATTGACCAAGATAAGACGAAAGTTAACTCGATACAATGAGAAATTCTCTAGGGATTTTTAAAAAATAATGGGAGTATAATGGTTGTGTTTTTGGTTTTTTATTGTTTTTCTTTGAGTTCTTTTAACACTTCTTCTGCGCGGTCTACTCTGATTTTCCTTTCTTTTACGAGGATTTCTGCTACTTTGTCTACGAGGTCGCCTGTGGCACCGGCCATGATGGCGATGTTTCTTGCGTGAAGCTCCATATGACCCCTCTGGATGCCTTCTGTTGCTAAAGCTCTCAAAGCCGCAAGATTCTGAGCCAAACCTACAGCAACAATTATTTCAGCCAACTCACTCGCAGTTTTTACGCCCAAAATTTTAAGCACAATCCTAGCAATGGGATGAGTTTTTGTCGCCCCGCCAATGGTTCCTACTGCCATGGGGATTTCTATTGATCCTACTAGGTCTCCGTCTTTATTTTTCTCCCATATAGTGAGAGGAATGTATCGGCCGGTTATTGCAGCGTAAGCGTGGGCTCCTGCTTCAACCGCTCTGTGATCGTTGCCTGTAGCTATGACTAATGCTATTACTCCGTTCATTATTCCTTTGTTATGGGTAGCCGCCCGGAAAGGATCAGCTAAAGCAAAAGCGTAAGCTCGAATTATAGCGTCGACAACTTCTTCTCCCCCTAAAGCTTCTTTACTGAAAATGGCGGTCGCCCTTGAGAGTCTGTAAGATGCAAGATTTGAAATAATTCTTAAGTATACTCTCCCACCAGTTATCTCTTCAATGAGAGGCGCTGCTGCTTCAGCCATCGTATTAACTGCATTCGCGCCCATTGCGTCGCGTGCGTCTACTAGTAGGTGGGTTATTACCATGGGTCCTGTTATTGTGTCAATTATTCGTACTTCTAAGTCTTTTGCGCCTCCTCCAAATTTAACGAGAACTGGATCTTGCTCGTTTGCTAATTTTAGGATTTCTTCTTTTCGGGCTAGGATCCTCATTTTCGCGTTATAAGGGTCGGGTATGTCGACTGCT
>JAEOSI010000002.1 GCA_016840425.1 Candidatus Wukongarchaeum yapensis | reverse complement strand
AAACGTGTTAGGATGAGGGTTCTTTCGATACTTGAAACCAGTTTTTCCTCAAGAGTTTCTCCATGTTTACCAATAACTGTTGCCCGCAAATTTTTAAGTTTAAGCTGTTGTAAAGCCTCCCTATAATGGCGAGTGGTCACCCATACCTTTAACCCCTCCCCCTCATAATCTTTAACAAGCCTGTAAAAAAATAACGCCTGTTTAGGCGTAAGAACATCTACCCATAAATCGATAACCAAAACCAATTCTCTCCAGTCACGGTTTTAAATCGTTCTATCAAAAACTAAATTAAAGAACTAAAATATATCAGTATTTATTTAATCAGGTGATGATTTTTGAGTTTAAAAGTTGCTGTCGTGGGCGTTGGTAGGTGGGGTAAAAATCACGTTAGAAACCTTAAAAAGCTACAGGCAGAAGGAGAAATAAGCGAGATTTTAATATGCGATATAAGCCTTGAAGAGGCTAAAAATGTCGCAAAAAGATATGGAATAGGGGAGGAAAACGTTTACTCATCGGTAACAGATTTGATAGAAAAAGGGCGACCGGATTGCGCTATAATCGCGGTTCCTACGATGTTGCATGCGAAGGTCGCTTTAGAACTACTCCCTCACGTCGATGTTTTTGTAGAAAAGCCTATAACAAGTACTATGGAGGAGGCAGATACGATCCTTATAGAAGCAAAAAAACATGGAAGGATCGTTCAGGTAGGACATATAGAACGTTTTAAACCCGTGGTAAACACTTTAAAGCAACTTCTCGGAAAATATGCCGAAGAGGGGGATCGTGTCTTTCACTTTAGCGTTCAAAGATTGGGACCTGGGCCACCTAGCGGAGAAACAAAAAGTTATGTGAGTGTTGCTCACGACCTACTTGTACATGAAGTAGACATTGTTTCTTTTCTTGTCGGTGTTTTGCCTAAAAAAGTTCAAGCTATGACCTTTAACTATAGGGGAACCGATTTTATTTGGGACATAGATGCACGTTATCTTTATGAGATTGAAGGAGAAAAAATTAGTGCGAATATGAGGGCAAGTTGGCGTACATCTCCTGAACTGAAACTTAGGGTTTTACAGGCTCAGACAAGCTCAAGGCTAATCACTTTGGACTATATATTACAGGAGCTTCGTATTGAAAAGGGGACTATAAGGCACGCTACAACTCATGACATAAGCGAAGTTCTGACGGCTTATCGGGCAAAAGCCGTGGAAGAACACTTCTTCCTATCAGGGGCTACAGAGGAACCCTTATACTTAGAAGACAAACATTTCATAAATTGTGTTAAGAAGCATGAAAAACCCGTAGTTTCAGGAGAAGACGGAAGAAACGCGCTAAAATGCATAATAGTCGCGATAGAAGCCGCAAAAAATGGAAAAACAATAGATATCACATGAGAAAAATAACCCTCCCAATTAAAAATAGGGGTATTTTAGGGGAGGATAATAACTTCTTTTTATGAGGAGTCAGGGTATAGGTTTTTTGCTTGAACGGTAGGAGGATAACATTCGATATACTGTTGAGTGTTGAGATCCTTTTATCAGCATCTCTATCGCTTCTTTTACCTTTAGCAGATCTTCTAGATTCCCTATTATGGCCACTGTATCCCCATATATAGATACTTTTGTTTTTGTTAAATCTTCAATAATTCTTCGTGCTTTTCCTCCAAACCCTATGATTCTTCCTTTAATCCTTTTTTTAGTCCTTTTTGAGTGGCCTAAATAGCTGTTTAGGGTCATTATTTCAAGATATACTTCGTCGTTTAAAAGTTTAAAAGCGTTTTTTGGACTGAAACCTCTTCCAATGGCTCGAACTATGTCCCTTGCCTTCCACATTTTCAGAGGGTCATCATGTTCAACGAACTTGATCGTTACGAGGCCTTCCTTACTGTCTACTGTGATTTTTGTGCCTGTAAGCCTCTCTAAATCGCTTTTAACTTGGCCTTTAGTGCCTATTAATACGCCTATACGATCAAGAGGTATACTTATATATTCCATCACTTCATGCCTCGTTTCTTAAACTTCAAATAAATCTTTTTCAGAGGGCCGGTTTCCGGTAATCTCTTCATACAGTTCTTCTAAGGATGGAAGATCCTCCAATCCTATACGGGAAAAATACCTTAACAGATTTTTCAAATCTCTTAAAAGGAATATTTCAGCGTTTGGATGCGGCTTAAGAACGGATTGAGAAACATCGATAATTACAGGACCGTTAAACATCATTATGTTCCATTCTGAAAGATCTGCATGTACAAGACTTGCCTTATTATAAAGGGTCTTAACGAAGCCAATCAAGGTTTTAAAAAGTTTTTCCGCTTCTTCATAGGTTTCAGGGGGTGAATCTTTTAATAAAGGGGCAGCTAAACCATCTTCGCCTATAAACTCCATCACTAACACATTACGTTTAAGCTCGATAGAGCGGGGCACTCTTACCCCAACTTCTTCCATTTTCGTGAGATTAGCGAACTCTTTTCTAGCCCAATCATATATTAAAGCGTGAGTGGATTTGCGACGTTTTTTAAAACGCGGATCCCCAATAATATATGCTTCCATTCGTTTAAACTCCACAGCCACCGTTCGGTATATCTTAATTGCTAACTCTTCCCCCTTAGGGCTTAAAGCATAGTAAACATTAGCTTCTTTTCCTGAAGAAATCACGCCTCGAAAATCCATACCCTTGATTTCTTCAGAACCAAAATCAATCAAATCATAAAGGGCTTTTAAAGTATATCCATCAAAAACGCTTTCTATCGCCCGCAACCATTCGCTTTTTTTCCGCTTCTCCCTCCTTTTATCTATCTTTTCAACTTCAAGATCTTCAATTCTTTTCAAAAACCTTCCCCTACCCGCTAAAAAAAACCAAAATCCTATTTCCTAAATTTCGTCAAGGTAGTTTTTACAAGAGATTTTTTAAGTAACCTTGTCTTTCAAGCCACGAAGCTTGAGTTCTAGTATACCTATAAGTAACATCCACTCGATCAGATTGCAAATCAACCCAAGGAGCCACCACTATAACATCCCCTGGCCGGATCCAAACACGTTTTCTTAAACGCCCAGGTATTCTTGCAACCCTTGATTGACCATCTTCACACTGAACCTTAAGCTTATCATGACCAAGCATCTGGACCGCTATGGCGAACATTTCTCCATCTCCTGGCAAAGGCACCCTTCTCACTTCCTGCGGTCCCTTAGCGTCCCCATGTTTCCTCTTAGTTCTCCCTTTTTTCGGCATAAAAAAACACACACTTCCTTTCCAAGATTTTCTCTAACTTCTAAATACTGTAAAAAACATGCGATTAAAATCTTTCCCTTCCTCTTATATTTTATTATCACAATTGACGAAAATAACCTTAAAAATGAAAAGAAAGAAAAATTGTTAGGCTAGGCAAATCTTCTATTCTTCGGGATTTTCTTGTTTCAATAGGAGTCTTAGTTCTCCTGTTTGAGGGTCTTGAAGGCAGGGTATTGTTTCACCTTCTTTAATAGCTTTTGGAACGTTTTCTTTTGAAATCTCTGCTAGTTCATACGTTTTTAGAGACATAAGTTGGACGATTTTTGTCCCTATAGAGATAACCATGAATTCGGGAACATCCTCTATTTTTAAAAATAGTTTAGGATCGTTTTTCCATAAATTTTTCGCGGAGATCTTCTTTATATTCCTGTTTTTTAGATCGGAAAATGTTGCTTTTTCTCTCTCAAAGGCTAGGAATTGCAAAAGTTCACCGCTTTTTAGTTGGACTAGATCTCCTTCTTTAAAGCTTGGAAACCTGATACAAACAGTGCTGGTTGATTTTTTTCTTCCCCTCTCGTCTACGCCTTTATCTTTGAAGGTTTGAGTGATTTTTGCCAACATAGTTTCTGAAACTTTTCTACTGACCAAGTTTGCAACTTCTTTATTGTTTATGTAAAAATCGATTCCTGTTCGTTTTTTCTCAATTTTAACGGGGAATGTGGAGGTATCAAAACCGCTTAACTGCTTCAAAGCGGTATTTATAAGGGAAAAAATTTCTTCTACTTCTCTTTGCGTTGGTTTCCTATCGTGGGCACGAACCTGAATAATTGAACGCACTTGTCCCCCTTTTACCGCGATACAAGACTTACAAAGTCGAGGAAGAAGGCAGATTTCCACATTTACACGCTCTTCAAAAGGTGTTATTCCAGGAAGAGGGGATCCAAAAACGGAAACCGTTGCAAACACATCTAAACTCTTCCTCAGAAACAGTTCTTCAGGCGAAACATCCACACTAATAACCACATTAGAATCATTTGGCACTTTCAGCAACGGTCTTAAAGCTTTTTTAATGCCTTCAACAACATTTTCAAAGGGGTCAGAAACCAGCTTATACCATTTTTCTTGCGTTGAAGTTTGAAAACATACAGGGCAATAATTAACCTTCAAAGAATCATGAATCATAACTTGGACTAACGGATTCTCTTGGACATAACAGCTCTCACAAAGACCTTTAAAGGTCTCAACATCGTTTTTACCGCATTTAACACAAAAACCCCTAATCAGAGACAAACAACCTTCTCCCAAATTATTTTTAATAATTATTGATGAAGAAATAAAATCATTATTAACTTTAGTTTTTATGAGGCTTTTTCAGAGTCTTAAAATTAGGAGGTGGGGTACTTCTCTACCTTTTTTACCTATGGTTATAATAGCTTCTGGAGAAGCTAAGCCTGCTTCCACTGTTTTCCTAATGATATTTTTTCCTACCAAGTTCACATTAGTAGCGTTTTGGATCATTTCAACAGCTTTTTCAATACTTACCAGGTTTCCTCCGTAGAAAGATTCTGATATACGGAGGCATAAACCCTTTTCATCGTCTGAGAAAGTTTCTCCAAGAATATCAGCATCACATGCCGCTATAACTGCTTCTTTGTCTGATCCTTTGTGAATCTTAACAAACACCATAATATCTTGTTCCATTATAATCGCTATCCATACCAAGAACACAAACTTTAAAGTGATTTTGAATCACATATTTTAAACTTTTCACAAAACACCTCTCTCAAACATTATAACTTCCCCCCCAACTTTTAAAGCTTTAATATCCAAAAAGTTACAAAAAGACTTCGCTTTTGTAACTATCTCCCCTCCATAAGGACGGGATAGTTCACACATTAAATAACAACCTTCATAAAGATTTATGATGAAAAATATTAAAACTAAATAAGGACAAAAGAAGGGTAAAAATAAAGACACGGTGATTTTTTGTGCCCATAGATATTCATGATTATGAAACGTTACTTGAACGCGCCAGAAAACAGTTACCAGAAGTTGTTTTTGAGAAAAAAAGATTTGAAATGCCCCAACTAGAAATATTTATCGAAGGAAGAAGAACAATAGTTCAAAATTGGAGCGAAATACTTTCAAGATTAAACAGGGCAGGAAAACACGTTATCAGGTATATGAACCGAGAACTTGCAACAGCAGGAACAGAAGGAGGAGGACGCGTAATTTTTGCAGGCGTTTTTAGCAAAAAAATCTTGGAAAGCGTCCTTGAAAAATACGTAGAAACATACGTAAAATGCAGAGAATGCGAAAAACCAGACACCAAACTAGAAAAAGAAGGAAGACTCACCTTCCTACAATGCGAAGCCTGCGGCGCCCGACACTCCGTCCCACCAATATAAAAACCAAGCCCCTCTTTTTGCTTTTTTATTACATTAAAATTATTATTAAACCTATTGTGAAATCTGAAGAGGAATTTTCAAAACATCTTTAAATAAAATAATTGTTACAAAGTTCTTTTTTGATGGTGGTTTTTCAAAGGGATGGTCTTTTAGCAGTTAGGATTGCTCTGTTCTACATTCCTACGATACTGTATGTTGTAGGTCTCCTTTCGAAGATGGTTCCTTCCTCTAATAACTCTTGTAAAACATCCCAAAGATCGTCCTCTTCTATCTGAATCATAGACTGAATCTGTTCAAAAGGAACGCCCTCTCCCTCATCAAGCTTCTCAATTAATACCACTACTTTCCCTTTTTGTTCTTCTAAACGTTTTCTCCTTAAAACTTCCTCGCTTATCTCTTCCTCATCTTTTTCTTCCAACTCTTTTTCAGCCCATTTTAATAACTCTTTGGAAAAACCTTCTCCAACTTCCTCATCAAAAATTTCTGGAACAATATCTTCTGGGAATAATTCTTCTTCTTTCTTTTCCCTCAAATCTTTCGTTTTCTCTTTCTCTAAGGGCTTCTCAAGCACGGGAATCAGAGGAAGCTCTAAAGAAACACCTAAACTCTTGTAATAATCGATTATTTCAAGCCTTCTTAGAAGCTCCCAATTAAAATCCTCAACAGGTATTATAAGTTCAGGAACAATGAAAATCTCCCCCCTTGCTTCCCAATAACTCACCCTACCAATAATATCTACAATATCGTTCTTTTTAAAATCCTTCAATAACGAAACATTCTCATCCCAAACCTTAACCCTAACAACCCCAGACCCATCATGAACAGTTAAACTAGCAAAACCCCGTTCATCTTCCCTTTCATACCGATCAACAACAGTCCCCAAAACCCTAACACTTCTAACATCACCAATACGCGTCCTAACAAAAGCAGGAGAACCCTCACTCGGCGGAACATACTCTCCACTAACCAAATCAACCACACGAATCTTAACAGTAGTCCTCAAATTCCGCATTTTAACCCCCAACTTAAACTTCAAATTATAAAGAATAAGATAATATGCTCATCATAAAGATTCAAAAAGCTCTTCAACAGAATAGGGAAAAAACAGATATAAAAAAATTTGGTACTCTTATGTACCCTCCCAAAAAATATTTTCTCGATTTTTCGGAGCGGTTTTAGTTTGAAAGTTGAGATAATTAATTGCGCTCTGGGAAAGGTGCCTGCTGATTTAATGGTTAAAGGTGTGAATCTAATAAATGTTTGCACGGGAGAAGTTCTTAAGGATATAGATGTCGCTGTGAAAAATGACAGAATAGCCTGTGTGGGGAAAGCAGATGACCTGATTGCAAACAACACCGTTAAAATAGATGCAAAGGGTAAATACCTCTCCCCCGGGTTTATAGAATCGCACATTCATGTGGAAAGTAGTATGCTTTCCTTGACCGAGTTTGCAAAAACGGTCATACCCGTGGGCACTACAGGGATCCTTTGGGATGCCCACGAAATCGCCAACGTCATGGGCATCGAGGGCTTGGAAATTATCATAAAAGAGGCAGAAAACACGCCCCTTAAAACATATTTTGTCATCCCAAGCTGCGTGCCCTCCGCCCCTGGCCTTGAAACAAGCGGGGCTGAAATCTCGGTAAAAGAGATAAAAATCATGAAAAAATGGACGAACGTGGTCGGTTTAGGAGAAGTCATGGCTTTTCCCGCAGTTATTAACGCAGAACCACAAATCATGGAAAAAATCTTGGAAGCAAACAGTTTACGCTTAATCGATGGACACGCTCCAGGACTTCGTGGAGACCAGTTAAACGCCTATCTTGCCGCAGGAATTTTATCAGACCACGAAACCGTGGACGGTGATGAAGGTCTTGAAAAACTTAGGCTTGGCGCTTGGCTAATGATTAGGGAAGGGTCCGCCTCAAAAAACCTACAAAGCTTAATCAAGCCCATATTAGAAAAAAACCTGGATACAAGGCATTGCTTGCTTGTCAGTGACGACCTAAGTCCCCAAGACCTCACGACACAAGGGCACATAAATCATCTACTTAAACGCGCTGTCGAAGAAGGAGTAGACCCCGTAAAAGCGGTACAAATGGTTACCATAAACCCTGCAACATACCTCGGAAAAGACAAAGAAATCGGCAGCATCACCCCAGGAAAAAAAGCGGACTTGGTTTTACTTGAATCCCTTGAAAGGTTTAAGGCGGAGTTGGTTATAATAGATGGAAAAATGGTGGCAAAGGACGGGGAATTTTTAGGCGAAACTGGGAGGTTTGAATATCCAAAAAAAGCAAGGAGCTCAATCCACACAAAAAACATTACACCAGACAGATTCAACATTAAAGCTCCAAATGGCGAAAAAACGATCAAAGTTCACGTAATCCAAGTCTTCGGAGATACCATCTTAACAAAAGCAGGTGTAGAGACCTTGAATGTCGATGATAAAGGAAACATATTGGTAGATATAGAGAAAGATGTTTTGTATGGAGCAGTTGTTGAAAGACATCACGGCACAGGAAACGTCGGCTTGGGGTTCATTAAAGGATTTAACCTAAAAGAAGGCGCCATAGCAGGAACAGTAGCCCACGATTCCCACAACATAGTGACAGTAGGCACAACCCCTGAAGAAATCTTTCAAGCAGTAAAAGCCATCAAAAAGAACAACGGCGGTCTCATAGTAGGGAAAAATGGAGGGATCCTTGAAGCGTTATCTCTACCATTATTCGGACTATTAAGTGATAAACCAGTCCAAGAGGTTGCAGAAAAAACCCGAAAACTAACAGAAGCTGCAAAAAAACTCGGAACAAAACTACCCCACCCCTTTGCAACCCTAAGCTTTATCGCCCTCGCGGTAATCCCAGAACTTAGAATAACGGATAAAGGTTTAGTAAACGTTATCGAAAGAAAAATCATAAACCCGATCATTAACAACCTAGATGTTTAAAAATTAATGGAAAGACAAAGGAAATAATAAAATTTCAAGGGGGTGAAAGTTTTATGCCAGTAGTATCATATGAAGGGGGAAAGTTGGATAAAGATAAGAAAGAGGAACTAGTTAAAGGTTTTACAGAAGTTGCAGCTAGGGTTACAGGAATTCCTAAGGAAGCTTTTTATGTCTATATCAAGGAATATCCAAATGATAGTATAGGCGTTGGTGGGCTTTTATTGCCTGATTATTTAGCAAAGCGAAGAGAAAGCCAGTAACAAGGTCTTACCCCGCCAAAATTCTGTTTACGCAGAACTTCTTTTACAATGATACCATTCGGCAAAAATATGAGTATAGGCATAGGAAATGGTGAAAAAATTGTCAAATATAATAGAGAGAATAGTAGATAAAACAGGATTAAAACGGCTTATATCCCCGAAGGTAGGTGGATTATGTGGCGTGCTTGGCCCAATTATTGGCTTAACTTTCATAGGAGCGGCTATCTATTTTGCTCCATGGTTTAGTTGGACAGACAACTATTTGAGCGATCTGGCTGGTGATGTTGGTGAAAGGCCGATATGGTCTGCCCTTGGAAAAGAGTCGCTTATTTTCAACTTTGGGCTTATAGTAGCGGGGATTATGGGAATCGTGTTTGCAGCCAATATCAGAGAGATTCCTATGTTAGATACGCCTTTAGGACGTTTAGGAACGTTACTCTTTTTTCTTGACATGGTTGCTTTGTGCGCTGTGGGCATATTTCCGAAAACAACAGGTTTTCCGCATGCAGTGGCTTCTGTTTCCTTCTTTCTCTTGGTTCCTTTGTATTTGCTTTTTATCGGAACCGTCGTTAGAAGGTCGCCTGAAAAGACTTTGGGGTGGTTTATAACTCTGCTTGGTGTTATCGCGCTTTGTTTGGCTCCTCTTTTCGTTATTCCTCGACCATGGGGTAGTAACGCTATTGCAGAGATATTTCCAGCGATCTTAATGGCTGTGTTTGCCATGATCTTTGGCACTAGATTGTTAAAAGGCAAATTTGAGTTCTAGAGAGATGAAAAAGAGAATAGCAAGGATCTAGTTCCTCTTCTTGTTCTTCTTATTTTTGTTGTTTTTCTAAATCTGTAGATGGTGGTTTTTATGACTGATATTCTTATCAGAGAGGCTATGAAATCTGATTTGCAGGCAATTGAAAAATTGATGGCAGAACTCATAGAGGTAATAGAAGATACTGAGGGTATTGACATCAAACTGGTTGGTGAAAACTGTCGAGATCTTTTAAGTGACGCTAACTCTTATTTTTTGGTTGCAGAAATAGAAGGGGAGGTAGCTGGATTCATCAACTTTACGACTCGAAAGACAATTTTGCATTCTGGTCCTTCTGGCTTGATTGATGAGCTTATTATCACTAAAAAATATCGGGGTAAAGGTATTGGCAAGCGGTTGGTATTAGCTGCTATTGAGAGGTGTAAACAGCTTGGATGTTGTGAAGTTGAAGTTAGTACTGAAAAAGTGAACACTAAAGCAAGAGAATTCTATAAGAAATGTGGATTTGAAGAGATAGGGATTCTTTTTGAGGTTGATTTATGATTGATGAAAAGAATGCAGAAAACATCGCCTAAAACCGAGCATAAGACTCGCTTAAGCTTGACCAAATCCCTTGCTTCGCTCAAGATTTTTCGTAGGAAGACTCCATTCTTTCTAAACTTTTCCGCAACTGTTAACCCGAATTGAACCCTGTCAGAGTAGTTTTGATATTGGAATTCGTTTATTATGATGTCTTAGTGGTAGAATTAAATGATAAGGTGTGTGGTATTACTTTAAATAGAGCGAGTAAGGTTCTTGATAAGAGTTTAGGGAAAATCTAGTAAGGGCGGGTAATTCACTTAGATTTTCCGATAATGCAGTAATATTTATCTTTCAAGCTGTATTTAATCCATACTGGGCATTCGGGGCATTTACAATCCTTTTTTTCTACCTTTTTTTCAGCTTTTCCCTTCGCGCAATAAAAGTCTGGTTTTCCAGCGAAACTTGGACAATAACCACAAAGACAATCATTCCAATTTTCAGTAGTTTCTGGAACAGACACTTCTAGTCACCATTTCGGAACCTATTTTAGGCTAATAAGCATCAAAGCATAATTAAACTTTTTCACGGGTGAAACACACCCCGAAATCCTCCTGTATTCCTTTGAGGACGCATCCGAAATTCTTGATCGGTAAAGCCAAGCAAAAACGCCTAATAATGTAATTAGATGGTAGAAAATTAGTAATAACCGAGAGTGATGATTTATGCCTTGGATTAGCGTTATAGATGAGGGGAAAGCTAATGGGGAGTTAAAAGAAAAGCGTGGCAAGGTAGGGAATATCTTGAAAGTTCACAGTTTGAACCCTCAAGCTATGAAAGATCATGCAGAAGCATTAAATAATTACTGGAAAGATAACAAACGTGTAAAGAAATTAATCCAAGACTTTAGATCTCTTGATCTACCTGAAAGAACTCACAAAATGCTTGAATATGCATTCAAATTGATAAAAAAACCCCATGCAATTAATCAGGCTGATATTAACAATTTACGAGACTCGGAGTTTTCAGACGAAGAAATTCTAAACATAAATTTGGTTACAAGTTACTTTAACTTCGTCAATCGCATCGCTCTAGGGCTCGGAGTGGAATCAAAACCAGAAGAAGTACGAGGCTATAAATATTAGTTTAATTTTAAATCATCTTTTTTAGATATTGCAAATATTTTGATATAAGGGGTTGATCGATGAAGAAGCCATTAATGATTGAAGAATGTGTTTATAAAATACCGCTCATTCTGTCTAAATCTCTTGAAACACAAAGGAGCGAACTAGAACAAGCACTAATATCTTCTCAAAGACGTATACGGGATTTTGCTAAGCAATATGGTTGGAAGCACTTAACAAAAGAGAGTTTTGCTGATCGTGCAGAAATTTATGATAATAAAGTAGAGTTTGATCAAGCACTTATTAGGCTTACTAGGACAGCTCCTTCGGTTGAGATTCCAAAAACATATTCTGCAGTGTTAGAAAAAAGAGTAATCATTTCTGTCTCTCCTGAGTTATACGCTCAAAACTATCCTGAAGGTATTGAGGATAAATATTTTGAAAAATTGATAGCCCACGAAATTGCGCATAGTCTTCATATTCGAATTCTTGATGGAAATGAAGATGCTATGGGACCTATTTGGTTTTTTGAAGGATTTGCTATATACGCTGCTGGGCAGTTTGAAAATTATTCTTTTGAATTAGGTCCTAAAGAAATTTGGGAAATCGTAAGAAGTAATGAAAGAAGAAGCTATAAAAAATATGGCGCAGTTTTTCGCTATTTTTTAAAAAAGGCTTCTATTAAAGATTTAATAGAAAAGGCTGGAACTGCTGATTTTCTGGAGTGGCTTCAGCAAATTTAAATTTAGATTAATTTAAATTTCATTTCTCTTTCTTTAAGCCTATCAGGTGATTTTGATTTTTTAAAAGTGAAGAATGAATAAGCCTATATATCCTTCCAATTTTGGTCTTTCTTAGGGGATTAAGGTGAATTTTACTAGTTCTACTCCTTTTTGGGATTTTATGGCTTTGATTAGGTTTTTTATTTTTTCATTTGGGCCGGATACTACTAGGATTTCTAAACATTTGTCCGTATTGGCGAAGTGTGAGTGTAGAAATGCTCGGATTAAGGGGAGTTGGTTGTGTTTGATCTCTGACAGGCCTGCTCCGGCTTTTAAGTTATAGGAGGTTATTATAGCGCCTTCTAGGAGGCCGTCGATGACTTCTTCGGCGCGTAGTTCGGATATGTATGATCTTATGGCATTTCTTATTACCTCAGACCTGCTTGAAAATCCTATATCGTTTTGAATGTTGTCGATTTGATCAATAAGGGTTTGTGGGAGGCTTAATGAAATTATTTCGGCCTTTTTTTCTTCATTAGTTTCTTTCCTATTTTTCTCATATTTTTTTGAACTCAATTTCTAATACCTCTTTTCGCAGTAACTCTTTTGTAGTGAAGTTTTTCCGGTTTTTATGTTTTTTAGAGGGTTTTGCAAGGGGAAGAACCATGCGTTTCTTAAATATTTTTAGGAAGCCCTCTTCTAATGATTTATATTTGCAGTGTATTATCGCGAATTCTCCCAGCATTTTATAAAAGCATACCATTCTTAACCAGATTAGACCAGTTGACTTGATTAGTTCTCTGTTTTAAAAGTTTAGCGTAAAAATATCTCCTCGATTATAATATCTAGGTCGGGATCGTGCGGGTCTCCTTTCCAGACGATTTTCTTATCCATGGCGGCTATTCTCGTACAGTATTCCCTCAATAGCTTGATATCATGGCTTACTATGACTATGGTGAGTTCTCTTTCCTCGTGAAGTTTTTTAACCAAATCAACCACAGATCTCACCATTTTAAAGTCTAGGGCGGTCGTTGGTTCGTCTAGCAGTAGGATTTCTGGTTCATTGGCTAGAGCTCGGGCGATCATGACTTTCTGTTGTTGTCCGCCGCTAAGATGTCCGATGGGTCGTTTGGCTAACTTTTTCATCCCTACTGCTTCCAGAGCTTCATAGATCTTTTCCCAGTCTTCTGAGTTGAGGGGTCTAAAGAGCCCAGCTTTCGAGTATCGACCCATTGCTACAACATCTTCTACTAAGGCAGGAAAGTTTCGATCGATAGCTTGAAGCTGAGGTATATAAGAGATTTTGGAGCGGATCATGTGCGAAGTTTTTGGTGAGAACTTGTCTCCGAAGATCTGAACAGACCCTTGAATGGGTTTAAGAGCCCCAAGGATGGTTTTTAATAAAGTGGTTTTTCCCGAGGCATTGGGCCCTACGATTCCAAGGCATTCACCTGGATAAACATCCAAGTTTATGTCAAAAATCGCGACATTCGCTTGATAAGCTACTGCAACATCCTGTAGACATATTACTGGCTCCCCTTTCTCTAGGGGTTGATAAATGGTTTCTTTAACTTTTTGTTTGGTTATAGTCAACTAAAACTCTCCTTTTTCCTAATTTTTGGGCTGTTAATGATCGTGTTTAGTAGGCTTTTTTTTGGGGAGGTGTTTTTTATCGATGCTGATCTCGTGATCTATGTGCCTGTGTAGAATGCCAGCAGCTATACATTCAGGCCTCTGGCATTCTTCTCCTTCCAAAAGGTAATCCTTACAGTAGGGGCATTCCTGGATGGTTCTTTTTGAAGCCATTCTTTTCGGAGAAAAAAGGAATGATATTACGAAGATTGCAGTGACTGCTGATACTATCGTGGATCCAGAAGGCAGATCAAAGGTGTAGGAAAGATATAACCCGAAAACTGCTGAGAACACGCCGAAGAACACAGACAAGATCATCATCCTATTGAGATGATAAGTCCACTGGTAAGCCGCTGCTGCGGGGGTTATAATCATCGCAAAAACCAGAATTGCCCCTATAGCTCTTAAGGAAACGGATATGGTCACGGAAACCATGACTAAAAACAAGTAGGTTAGAAAACGTACTGGGACTCCTGAGACTTCCGCTAGCTCTATGTCAAAAGTCATAAAGAACAGTTCTTTCTTGATCATAAACAACAACAAAAGAATCATAGCAGAAAATATGAGGAAAAGAATAAGTCTTTCTTGAGTAATAATCAGAATATTCCCGAAAAGAATAGAGATAACATCAGTGCTATAAACTTCCATCATGCCAATAAACAAAATAGCAAGCGCCATGAAGAAGGAAAAAATTACGCCTATCATGACTTCGCTTTCTACTAGTTTTTTCTCTTCTACATACCCAATACTAATGGCTGAAAAGACAGAAAACAGGAGAATGGTAAGCAGAGGATCGATTCCCAGCAAGAGACCCAATGCGGCTCCTGCGAAGGCGGAGTGAGCAATGCCTTGTCCTAGGAACACCATTCTGCGTAAAAGTATGAATACGCCGATGAGAGAACATATGATACCGACGACGACTGCTGAAACCAATGCTCGTTGTAAAAATGCATATTTCCTCAAAGCATTGAAAAAATGTAAAAAATCCGTCATTCTTTACAATCATCTCCTTATAGGATAAATCCTATGGTAAAGAAATAACAATATCTTCTTTCTAGATCGTTATTTCTGTAACCTTCTAATTCCTTCTTCAAAATCAACTAACATCACTCCCTTTTCCCGTGTTTTTTGTATAATAAAAACCACCCCTCAAAAAAAAGAGGGCGAAACATCTTTAATAAACTTTTCTATTATTATTAATAATTTTTGATATTTTTTCAACCGTAAATTAATAATTGTTCCAACATCAGATAAGATCTTAAGCCGCTGAAAACAGCCATTTGCAAGCCCATAAAACCTGCAGAAATAATCCCTTACCTCGCTGTTAATGCCAAAATCGCTCATAAAAATGGTTCAGAAATCATATCCTTTGATTCAGATTTTGACGAAATAAAAGGTATTACCGAAGAACTTAGATTTAAAAGGAACAAAGAGCCCTTATTTGGTCCTTTTTTTGGGATGCGGGGGATCTTTTTTATTGGCCTATCACTTCAATGGTCGTAGTTGCTGAATATAATAGGTAAAAAAGAAAGGAAAGGAGATTCACCTTTTGTTAAAGGAGATGTTTACAAGGAGAGATCGAAACTTTAGTTTTTTACTTACTTTTCTTATACTGGTCTTCTCGACCTGAAATATATAAAAACGAGCATTATTACAGCAATAGTCACTATGCCTATGCCTGCGAGTACCCATGTGTTTATGGCTTCTTTTTCGGGCGGATCATAGGGATTAGCTAAAGCGATGAGGTCATAGTCGATCATGTCTATATATTTGTCAAGAATCTCTGTTCCGGGATCAAGTCCAAGTTCTTCAGGTTCAACTACAAGTTCTTCCCATTTGACTCCTAGTAAGGGGGTTAAAAGCGCTATTTTTGCCCCGGTATCTCGAGCGATTTCGTTTACTTTATCGTCCTCGAGCTGGGGTTGATGCACGATTACTTTGACATCTTCGTCCTCCATTTTTTTAATGACATCTGCTATATGTTCGGCGGATGGTTCTGATCCTGCTTGCTCTTCGATGGATGCTACCCGCTCAATGCCCAAGAGGTCAAAAAGATATTTGAACGAGGGATGATGAACTACGACTTTCATTCCGTCAAAATTGGCGGTTTTGTTACCTTCAATTCGGTCTAATAGAGCATCTAAATCCGCATGATAACTGTTAAGATTTGCTAAGTAGGTCACTTGGTTGACGGGATCTACTTCTACACACTTATCGTAGATTTTTTCCGTCATATTTTTCACGATCTCTGGGCTCATCCAGACATGAGGGTTATTACTCCCAATCACATCATCATATTCAATCATAGACTGTTCCACTAGCGTGACAATTTTTTCGTCGGAAAGTCCTGTGGCATCAATAGTTGATTCAACCCAAGGCTCTAGACCTTCTAATCCCATACGAATGAACAGATCGCAGTTTGCTACCGCCTCGATTTCGGAGGGAGTAGGTTCATAAGTATGCGGGTTTTCTAAGCCTGTTACGATGCTTTCAACTGCCCACAACTCTTCTCCGATTTGGCTGGCCCAATCCTCGACAAATGAAATCGTTGTCACTACCTTTAGTGTGCCGTTTTTCGGTGACGTTTGCTTTGTATCAGTGTCGGCTTGAACCGCTGTGTTTCTAGGAACAAGAGGTACAAAAATTAGCGTCACCAACAGAAGCATAAAAATCATCCTATTAGCACTCTTTTTGATTTTTGTTACCTCCTTAATATGCAATAACCTGGTGATAGAAACGGCTAAAACAAACCACCTAAAAAAAGTAAGGTGAAGTATCCTTAATAAATCTTCCTATGATTTTTAATAATTTTTGATATTTTTTTAAGCCAAAATTAATAATTAGTTCCGACATTAGACGAGATCTCATACAAGCAAAAAAAGCAGATATCTCATCGTCTAACCAAGTCTTGGGCAACTTTTTCTGCGTTTTCTATTATCTCGTTTTCCCATTCGACTTTCCTGTTTTGCATGAGGATTTTGCCGTCACAGATTGTTGTATCAACACAGTATGCGTTTGCTGAGTAAACTATGTTTGAGGTGAGATCGTGTAGCGGTGTCATTTCAGGTCTCTTTAAGTCGACGAGTAGGAGATCTGCTTTTTTCTCCTCCCTTATAACTCCTGCGTCAACACGAAAAGCCTTTGCGCCGTTTATCGTGGCTAAATCAAAAACTTCTTTTGCTGAGATTTCTGTCGGGTTATTTGCGCCAAATTTTTGTAAAAGTGCTGCAAACTTCATCTCCCCAAACATATCAAGGCTGTTATTTGAAGCACAACCATCTGTTCCCAAGCAAATGTTAAGACCGGCTTTTTTAAGATCCTGGTATTTGAAATAGTCCCCAACGGAAAGTTTCATGTTACTCGTAGGATTATTGACAACGGTAACATCATTCTTTGCCAGCAACTCTATCTCCCTCTCACTTAACCATACCGAGTGACAAGCAATAAACCTTTCACTAAGAAAACCAATATCATCAAGATATTCCACAGGCCTCTTTCCATACTGTTTTATACAGTCATCTACCTCTTTTTTTGTCTCACTTAAATGAAAGTGTATTAACAGGTTGTTTTTCTCAGCGAATTCAGCGGTCCACTCTAAGGTTTCTTTAGACACCGTGTAGATCGCGTGAGGACCTAAAACAATCTGTATTCTTTCACTAAAATCTTTATACTTCTCAAACTCTTCTTTCACCATTTTCTTCTGTTCTTCAGCTTTTTCAGGGTTGAAAAGATCTATGACCACGCTGCTTAAAGCAGCCCTTATCCCCGCCTCATCAACGGCCCTTAAAGAACCTCGAAGATGCCAGTACATGTCGTTAAAAAAAGTGGTGCCAGATTTTATCATCTCTAAACAAGCCAATTTTGCGCCAACATAAACGTCTTCTTCGGTCAACTTAGCTTCTGTGGGCCAGATTTTTGTTTCAAGCCACTCTTGTAGCGGTAAATCGTCTCCATAACCCCGAAACAAGGTCATTGCAGCGTGGGTGTGAGCGTTAAAAAATGAAGGAATAGCAGCCTTATCCCTTCCATCTATAACCGCCTCAGCTTCTACTTTAGGACCCCCGATCTCAACAATCTTATCGTCCTCAATATAGATGTTAGTAATTTTGCCGTCAAAAAACACATTTTTAATCAGAATACTGCTACTACCCATCGTCCTAACACCACACACAAAACAAAAAACAACAAAAAAGAAAATGAAATCTTTAAAAAATTCTACTACCTATTTTTGGATTATGTTTTTTATGAAGGCTTCTATGATGCTAAGGCTTCTTTTTGAGGCCTCTCTTATTTTCTCATAGGTTAACTCTTCTTCAACTATTCCATGACAGTAGTTGTCGACAGAACATAAAGCGGCATAAGGAATATCGGCTTCTTTTGAGAGAGTAGCCTCATTTGCCATAGTCATCCCCACAATGTGGCCGAAATTTTTCAAAAAGTTTATCTCCGCCCTAGTTTCAAGACGAGGACCCGTAGTTTGGATGTAAACACCTCTTTCAACAACATCTCCGCCCACTTTTTTAACACGGCTTATTATGAATTTCCGCGTCTCCTCATCTAAGCTTGGAATAATGTGACGTATTTCGCTATCAAAGAAGGTCTGGATTCTCCAAGGATTGATATAATCATGAGGAACCACTAACATTCCCGGTGCAATCTCTTTTTTAAGACTGCCCCCAGAGTTTATCGCTACAATCCTTTCTACATCAAACTTTTTTAGAGCTGATATGTTCGCTTTATAGTTTATTCTATGCGGGGGAATATTCTTTTTCACGCTATGTCTTGGCACCATAATAAAACGGTTATCCCGGTATAAACTGACTTCTCCATACTCAGTTGCCACAGATACAAGTTCAAACATTTCAAAGATTTTAGACTCAAACAAGGAAGTACCCACTATAAAAGCAAGAGACCTCATATCACCCATATAACTCACATCTATCTACTTTGGAAAATAACCTCATAAAACACAAAATCTATTCCAAAACTACAACTTTATAGTTTTCGCTTTCCTTTTCAAATTCGAAAAAGTTGCAAAACCCAAAAGACACAAAAAAATCCTTAGGCGAAAAAAATATGCCCCAAAATGAAACACAAATAAGTAGAGTCATAAGGTCTAAGGAAGAAGCCAAAGCCAGTTACGATAAGATGAGTAAATGGTATGATATACTGTCTGGTTGCTTCGAGAAGAAATATAGAGACGCTGGCTTGGAAAAGCTAAATGCTAAGGAAGGAGAGATAGTTCTTGAAATCGGATTTGGCACCGGACATTGCATACTAGCTTTGGCTCAATCAGTCGGCAATTCAGGCAAGGTTTATGGAATTGATATATCGGAAGGAATGTGCAACATCACCCGATCGAGAGTTAAGAAAGCGGGATTATCGGAAAGAGTAGAGTTGATGTGTGGCGACGCCGCTAAACTTCCTTTCGAAGCGAACTTCTTTGACGCAATTTTTATGAGTTTCACACTAGAACTTTTCGATACACCGGAAATTCCGATTGTCTTGCATGAATGCCAAAGAGTTCTTCGAAACAAAGGGCGTATCTGTGTTGTGGCAATGTCTAAAAAGGGAAAGACCGGACTGATGATGAAGCTCTATGAATGGATGCACGAAAAGTTTCCGAGTTATGTTGATTGCCGACCTATTTTTGTTCAAAAGATGATAGAAGATGCTGGTTTTCAACTCCTTGATGTAACAGTAATATCTATGTGGAAATTACCAATTGAGATTGTTACAGCAAAGAAAATATAAGTTAAACGATGGGTATAGTGGCACTAGCAAGGTGATAAACGAATAAAAAGTTCGCAAAATAGCCGTTATATTCAATTGGCAACTTATCTGTGGATGGAAATCTTAACCTTATCCTTTTTATCCATTTTTACCCCAAATACCAAACAGGATAAAAAATATATAAACCTATCGCAATTTATCCCCGACCTAAAGGGCTGGGGCCTTCTTGCTCACCTTCAGTAAATACAAGGCACTTGAAACGAAAATTTAGGGAGATTCAAACCAAAATAAATCACAACCTCTCTAACTTACATTATGCTCATTTCAAATATTTTGACCTGGTCTTTCCGGTTTATACTAACAAAAAGTTTGGAAATTAATAGAGGATTTGGAAGAATTTAAGAATGATACAAGTATACATGATCAAAATTCTATGATATATGCTGGCTGTCTTACGAATCTCTTCCACAGTCGTAAAATTAAGAGGAGAAGGAGACTTTTTAAAATGTAAAATTGGAGGTTTGATAATGCCCAAAAATAAACGGAAGTTTCCTAGCGTAGAAACGCTTGAAGGAGCTGGTGTCCGGGTAAAAAGGTTATTCCCAACACAGCATTTAAGAAACTATGATCCTTTCGTATTGTTGGATGAATTCTTTGTCGATCCCTCCACCGGATTCCCCCCACATACACATCGTGGATTTGAGGCTATTACCTATATGTTAAAAGGTTCATTCCGACATACGGATGATATAGGAAACGATACTGAGGTTTTTCCTGGAGGAGTTCAGAGATTTACTGCAGGTCGAGGAATTATGCATTCTGAAATGCCTGGGAAAGAGAAAATAAACCACGGATTTCAAATTTGGATCAATCTTCCGAAACGACTTAAGGAGATTGAACCGAGCTACCAACAAGTTGATCCTGAACAGATTCCAGAAATAACAGTTGAAGGTCGTAAAATCAGAACAATCGTAGGAGAAGGATCTCCAGTCGAACTACTAACACCAGTAATATACTTGGATATCACCCTAGATGAAAAAGCACGTTATGCAGTTAATACACCAGATGAGTTTGTAGGATTTATATACGTATTCCAAGGAGTATTAAAAACAGAAGAAACAGCTATTAAAACGGGAGAAGCGCTTTTCCTGAAGGAGGGAGAACGATTAACTGTCCAGAGTGAAGCTTTATCTCGCTTTTTAGTCCTTACAGGTAAGCCACACGGAGAACCTATTCACCAACATGGACCTTTTGTAGACTAAAAGCTAGCAATAATTTCGGACTAGAGCTAAAAAATTATGGAGAAAGATGAGAATGAAAAATAAGCATCAATTGTTAGGTTTTTGCGGTCTTTTTTGTGGAACGGATTGTTATGTTTATAAAGCAGTCCATTCAAGTGATGTTGAATTAAAGAGAAGAGTGGCAAAAGAACTAGGGGAAGAACTGGGAATTAAAATAGATCCTTCTAGTTTAATGTGTAAAGGTTGTCAAGGTCCAGAAGAAAGTATGTGGTTTGAATGTCGCCTTTGTCTTATCCGTCAGTGTGGGAAAAGGCAAGGTGTAAAAATTTGTATCGAATGTGAGCACTATCCTTGTCCAGTATTGGAAGTTTGGCTTTCTAAGTCTCATTCTGCCCCTAAAAACCTTCCAGAAATAGGTGAATTAGGTTTGGATAAATGGATAGAAAAGAAGTTAAGTGAAGTTGAGTAGGAAGGATTTCGAGAAATCGTTCGGAACTGTCCTTTGAGAGGGTGAGTCTCAGTTACTATATTCGGAATTTTTCCTTAGTTACAGCTATAGAACTAAGAATGGAATATAATTCTTGAATTTTAAGGCTCCATATCTTTTCTATTCTCCAAGCTACTCATTGCTACCTCTCTGCTTTTCAATGCAAGCTCGTTTTCTGGATCTAGTTCAAGAGCTTTCTCAAAACATTTTATTGCTTCTTCAAACCTCTCTAATAAAGCGAGGGATGAGCCTTTATTGATCCATGAAAATATATCTTCTGGATCTAGTTCAAGGGCTTTCTCAAAATATTCAAGTGATTCCTCAAATCTCTCCATTAGACCGAGCGTTAACCCCTTATTGGACCATGCTCTCTTCTCTTTTGGGTCTAGCTCAATAGCTTTTTCAAAACATTCTAGTGCTTCCTCAGATCTTCCTAATATATCGAGAGTTAAGCCCTTATTGATCCATGCGTCTACGCCTTCTGGATCTAGTTCAAGGGCTTTGTCAAAACATTCTAGTGCTTCTTCAAACCTCTCCAAACCATAGAGAAGATAGCCCTTATTATACCATGCATCCCCGTATTTTGGTTCTATTTCGAGAGCTTTGTCAAAACATTCTAGTGATTCTTCAAACCTGCCTAAAGCAAAGAGAACTGCACCCTTATTATACCATGCAGATATGTGCTTTGGATCTATTTCAAGAGCTTTTGAGAAATATTCTAATTTCTCTTGTAGGTCTTTTACTTTAAATCCCAGTTCAAACCATTCTTCTGGCGATTTATCGCTAAAATTTTTCTTTTTTTCAAATTCAGACATCTATTCAAATACTCCTTTACAAACATTATCTATTCACCATCTTATATTTCACTTCATCCTTCATCCACAAAGATGTTTTGAGTCCTTCGAAAATAAGCAAATTTAAGTTAAAAAAGCTTTTATCGAACTTATTTTATCCTAAATTCGCCATTCTTACTGTCAAGGTAGTGTTGTGAGAGGTGAACATTATAACATGATTGATTACGATAAAATAGCTTTGGAATACGTACAGCACCGACAAGTTCATCCAGAAGTCCTGAAAAGCCTTTTCTTGACCAGCGGAATTGGGACTATTTCCAAAGTACTAGAAGTAGGATGTGGTACAGGTAATTACATCGTTGCTTTAGAATCCCTTACTGGTTGCTCATGTTGGGGCATTGATCCATCAGAACAGATGCTTTCTAAAGCTAGAAAACGATCAGAAAGAATTAGTTTTCAACTTGGCAAGGCTGAAAAACTGGATTTCCCGCAAAACTTCTTCGATTTTGTGTTTTCAGCGGACGTGATCCATCATGTGAGCAACATAATGAATTATTTCCAAGAGGCTTATCGGGTGCTAAAAAGAGGGAGAAAATTATGTACTGTTACAGATTCCGAATGGATTATTCGCAATCGTCAGCCACTTGCAGTCTATTTTCCAGAAACTGTCGAGGCTGATCTAAGAAGATACCCTAGTATCCCTAAACTCAAAGATTACATGAAGCAAGTTGGATTTGACACGATTACTGAGATTATAGTGGAGTTTACCTACCAACTCACTGATGCACAACCCTACCGCGACAAAGCGTTCTCGTCCCTCCACATAATCCCAGAAAAAGCGTTTCAAAGAGGTATTAAGCATATGAAACAGGACTTAAACATAGAGCCTATAAAATGTGTTTCTAGATACATGCTTCTCTGGGGAACAAAATAGCAAAATAAAAAATACTTTTTAAAATTTAAAAAAACTTATAAACAGCGTGCTCATCTTTTAGGTGGAGTAGAAAAAGTTTCTACACCTTTAAAATAAGAGAATGGTGGAGAGGATTTTACTTTGGAATTAAAACTTTTAAGAGTAGATCTATCTAAGGGAAGCTTTAAAGACCACGTTATAAAAGACGAAGAAGTTAGGAAATGGTTAGGAGGAAGAGGCCTAGGAGCCTACTTAGCTTTCAAAGAAATCCCCAAAGGAATAGACCCCTTAGGACCAAAAAACAAGATATACATCTTAACTGGCCCCATAACAGGGACACAATTCCCTGAAAGTGGAAGATATCACGTAATAGGTAAAAGTCCTCAAAGCGGCATTTTAGGAGACTCTAACTCAGGCGGTAACTTTGGACCATGGCTTAGATTTTCCGGCTATGATGGAATTGTCATGGAAGGAATGGGCGCAAAACCTCAATACTTAAGCATAGTAGAAGGGAAGCCAAAACTTCATGATGCATCACACTTGTGGGGCAAAGGACTTGTCCACACAGACAACAAAATTAGAAAAGAAATGAGCGCGGAGAAAGGTGGAAGCGTTCTAGGCATAGGGCCGGCAGGCGAAAACATGGCTAACGTAGCAGCCATAATGAATGACAAATGGAGGGCCGCTGGAAGAACGGGTCTAGCCGCCGTCTTAGGATCTAAAAAGTTAAAGGCCGTATTCGTCAAAGGAACAAAACATCCTGAAGCTGTTGATAAAGAAGCTTTTTCTAAGGTTGCAAAAGAGAAACATGAAAAGGTAAAAAACCACGGCGTTACAGAAGCCCTTACCACGTACGGCACAGCGGTTCTTGTCAATATGGTTAACAATATTGGAGCATGGCCTACTAGAAACTTCAGCGCTGCAGTTTTTGAAAAAGCAGATGAAATAAGTGGAGAAACCTTAGCTGAAAAATATTTGATCAAACCAGTTGGATGTTGGGGCTGTATAATTAAATGTGGACGACTGGTTAGAGCAAAAACGGAAAACTACGACATTCCAGAACATGAGAGCCCTGAATACGAAACCATATGGGCTAATGGAGCAAACTGTGGTATCGGAGACCTGCCTGCCCTTTTGAAAATAAACTACCTCTTAAACGACATGGGTATGGATACCATAAGCTATGGAAATGTCTTGGGAACCGCCATGGAACTCTTTGAAAAAGGAAAAATAACCACAGAAGATACAGGCGGTTTAGAACTAACTTGGGGCAACGCTGATGCTGCCATAGAACTGATATGGCGAACTGCCCACAGAGACGGATTTGGAGACGATTTAGCTAAAGGAACCTTAGCCTTAGCAGAAAAATACGGAGACCCTGAAGCAGCCATAACCACAAGAGGTATGGGTCTTGCAGCATACGACCCCAGAGCTATGAAAGGCTTTGCCGTAGCATACGCTACCAGTAACAGAGGAGAAGGACACCTAAGATCTTATCCCGTAACATGGGCACTTCTAGGAATACCTAAATCGATAGACCCCTTAAAAGAAAACGGTGAAAAAGTTGACCTAAACATATACCAGCAAAACCTATTCATTGTAATAGATAGCGTAGTCTGCTGTAAATTTAACGGCTTTAGCCTTGACCATACAGACATAACAGACGCCTTAGCGCCCTTTACTGGATGGAACATAACCCCCGACGAACTAATGGAAACAGGCGAACGACTCTACAACATGGAACGAATGTTCAGCGTAAGAGAAGGAAAATATATAAAAGACGAACTACCGAAAAGACTCATAGAAACACCCATTCCAGAAGGACCGGCTAAAGGACATACGGCTGCCCATGCAGACAAAATGATTAAAGAATTCTGGGAAAAACGAGGATGGGTAGAAGGCAAGCCCAAAAAAGAAACCTTAGAACGACTAGCACTCGGAGAATTTACACAATATCTCTAAAATTAAACCAAACCATTTCTTCTTTTTTTCTTAAAAATACCAGTCTCTTTTTTTTAGAAATCCCAAAAAACATAAATAGAGACTAAAATGGGATTGAAGAAAACTATGGATGCAGAACAAATAGTTAATTATCTTTTAAAAAAAAATATAGGGGTCATATTGAAAAAATTATGGGGAGAAAAAGGTCTTCTTTATAATCCTAATAATAAGCTAGTTCATGGTTTTTAGTTTTATTTTTATACCTCTTGTTTCCTCTTTAAGAACGAAGATTATTTTGATTATTATTAAAAATTGATTAGGGTTGGTGGTTAGACACTATGCCTATTAATGTGAAGTTTTTTGCAACTTTTCGCGATCTTTTAGGCTTAAAAGAGTTAGAATTGGAAGTTGGACCCGAAGAGACTCTGAAACTGATCGATCTTTTAGAGCGCTTGTTTCAAAAATTTGGGGAGGAGTTTCGTAATAAAATTTTAGAAAATGGAAATATTAGACCGCAGGTAAATATAATGATTAATGGTAGAAACATAAAGTTTTTAGACGAGATTAACTCTCCCTTAAAAGACAGCGATATCGTAGCCATATTTCCCCCCGTTGCAGGAGGTTAAAATACACATAGTAAAAAAACAAACTAAACTAAAACATTAAACTAATTTTAATCTACATAGCGAGCTCATTTCAAAACTCTCCATAGGATGAGGATTCATGCTAATAGTATGAATGCTGTGTATGTTGTGGCGAGTTTTTCGTATCTTACGGCGATTCTTTTGAATGATTTTAGCCAGCCGAACAGTCTTTCAACGCTTTTCCTGTGTTTGTACTCTTCTTTTACTCTACTCGAAACCAGCCGAATTATAGAGAAAAAAGGTCAATATGATTTCTAAAACCGCCAGATACCCACGCCAGATCCCAAAACGTACTCTTTTCATCCATTCATGTTAAGCTTGCTCCTCTCTGGTTTTCCAATCATTTTCCAAGCCTTGAATACCATAATACAAAGATCAACATGTACGGAAGCTCCGTCCATAAAGTAGGTTAGTTCACTTAAACTCTCAGTACACGTCCTTGGTGTTGAAAAACAAAAAAATGATAAACACTTTTAACTCAAAATTTACTATGGCACTAGAACTGGATGAAGGAAGGATAAAGATAAGGAAACTCAAAATTTCAGACGCTCAAGATATTTACGAGAATGTGAAAGATGAAGAAGTTACTAGATGGACGTTGAATATTCCCCATCCATACCCGAGAGATGAAGCGATAAAATTCATAAGAAGAGCGCACTATAGACTCAAAAAGAAAAAAGGTTACGATTTTGGAATCGTTTTAAAAAATACCGATGAAGTCATCGGCATGGTAAGTTTAGGTAACATAGACTGGAAAAATAAAAATGCAGAAGTGGGATACTGGCTTGGTAAGAAATATTGGGGAAAAGGGTTAATGGCAGAAGCCGTTAAACTAATCCTAAAACTCGGTTTTGAAAAATTAAAACTTCATAGAATTTATGCTCGCCTATTTGAAGAAAATATCGGTTCCAAGAAAGTCCTAGAAAAGTGCGGGTTTAAACTAGAAGCAATAATGAGGGAAACATTATTTAAACACAATAAATGGCATAACGAACTCACATACGGAATATTAAAAAAAGAATACGAAAAACTCGCCACTCCGTGAACTCTCCGCCCACTATCTCTTTTTCCAAAAACAACCGTCTAAAAAAACAAAAAAACATAAGAAAAAATAACAACGGGAAAGGAAAAAACCTAGGGAGGAAAACCAACCAAAAGCTCCACTCATGGAGCTACATTACGCTGACCTCGCTCTTAGAGTACAAACTCAAAAGAGTAGGCATCGCGTTAAAGAAGGTCAGCGAAAAATACACCAGCAGAACATGTCCTGTCTGCGGTGATAGAAAGAGGAAAAACCGCAAAAAAAGAGGAATTTTTAGGTGTAACAAATGCGGTTATAAAAACCACCCCGACGTGATCGGGGCTATAAACATCCTTAAAACGTATCAGTATGGATCGTTGGAAAACGCTCCTAACTGTAATCCCCGCGTGAACTCGGGCAACGTGGTCAAATGGGATCCGTCTCATTTGACATGTACGGAAACCCCGTCCATAAGGGCAGGGTAGTTCACCCGTATAGGGCCATTGGATGTCTCACTTGATAGAAAAAAACGTTCTCAATGGAAGAGACACGAATAGAACGTTAAAAGAAGGTGACAAGGTTAAAGCGTGTATTATTGCAGTTAACTTAAAAAGTGCATCAAAAACGGGTAAAATCGGTTAACAATGAGACAAACGAATTTAGATAAATTATGATGGCTTGAAGAAGAAGAAAAGAAGCTAAATCAAAGGAGAAAAATAAATGAAACATTTAAAACTGTCATAAAAATTTTAAAATGTAGGCAAAATTATGATATATGCAAAACTTCCACGTTATCTGAGGGTTGGAATGGCTATTGTAGTCATTGATCCTGAGAATAGCGAGATAGCCAAAAGGATATTACCATTCCGAGAAGTTATGCATTAAAAGTATGATAATAAAACGGTATTATATCCTAAAATATTTTGTTACGGACATGGAATGAAAATGATAGCGCTTGATGTAATTGCGGGTATATTAGCACTAGTATTTGCACTGTATCTTGCGAAAATGATCATGGAACATGATGCAGGATCTAAAGAAATGCAAGAGATAAGTAATGCCGTAAGAAAAGGTGCACTAGCATTTCTCAAACGAGAATATCAAACCTTAGTTTTTTTTATAATTATACTATTTGCAGTTATCTCGGTTGCGATTAATACGAAAACTGGTATTGCCTATTTAGTTGGTACGGGTTGTTCTGTACTGGCTGGATTTTTAGGC
>JAEOSI010000269.1 GCA_016840425.1 Candidatus Wukongarchaeum yapensis | reverse complement strand
ATGCTGGTGATTATAATATTTCTTTTAGACTGGAGCTAAAAGATAATTTAATAAATGCGACGGAAGAAACACTTTAATACAGGTTTTAATCGGACGGTAGGACAGTTTAATTGTGGCGCCGGTAGTCTAGCCTGGTTAGGACTCTGGCCTCCCATGTTAGACCTTTAAAGGGTTTTTTTGGTGTAAGTTAGTAACGGAGCGAGCCAGTAACCCGAGTTCGAATCCCGGCCGGCGCACCAATCGGTTTAAAATTTTAACTTTAATTCGGCGGATTTTTTGCAAGTAATGAATTGGTCTTTATTTTTTAATTAAGGGGGTTTTAGAGGATGGATGAAGGGTTGGAATTATGGGTTAAGGCGGAGGAGGAGGTTTTGGAGAAGGGTATTCGTTCTTTGGTTAATTATGCGGTTCTTGCTCCTTCTTTGTATAATACTCAGCCTTGGAAGTTTGGGGTTACTGTAGAGGAGGAGAAGGATGAGGGACTTATCCAATTATTTTTTGATAGGAGTAGGGGTTTACCTTTTATTGATCCAACTTTTAAGGAGATGTATATTGGTCTGGGGGCTGCGTTGGAAAATTTAGTAGTGGCTGCAGAATATTTTAAGTATACGCCTTATGTGAATCTTTTGCCTGAGGGGGAGAAGAGTGATTTGGTGGCTAATGTTGAGTTGATGAGGTCTTTGAGAGAGGGGGATGAGGTTTTATTTAAAGCGATAAGTGGGCGGCGTACAAATAGAGGGCCTTATGAGAGTAGGCCTCTTTCTGATGAGGTTGTTGAAAAGTTGATGAGTATACCGCCTGAAGGGTTGGAATTACAATTTATAACAGAGGGCAAAGTGAAGGATTTTATAGCATCTGCTGTTAAGGGTGCGTTGAAGTATCAATTTAGAAACAAGGAGGTTAGGAATGAGATTTATTCTTGGATGCGATTTTCGGGGGAAGAAGCGGCGGTTTATAGAGATGGGTTGTCATTGGAGACTTTGAATATTAGTGGTTTAAAAGCTAGAATTTTTCCTGTTGTAATGAAGCCGAAAGCGGTGGATTTGTTTCACTTAGATTTTTTCTTTGTAAGAAATATTGAAAAGTTGATAAAGAAAACGCCGGTTATTGGTCTTTTAAGTGGGTCCTTCAACACTAGGAAAACCCAGCTCATTGGGGGGAGGGTTTATGAACGGTTGTCTCTTGTTGCTACAAATCTTGGGATAAGTTTTCATCCGTTAAACGCTGCGATTCAAGTAGAAGCGTATAAGGAGCAGGTTAGGGATGCTTATATGTTGTTGGATGAGGAGCCTTTTGTTTTGTTTAGGATGGGATATGCGGGTCCTGCTTCTCATAGTAGGAGAAGACCTCTTGAGTTTATTTAGCTATTTGTTTTTCGTTTTTGGTATTTTTTATCTCATGTGTTTGAATTTTCTTACTGTTTTAATTGCTTGTTTTCTAACGTCGCGGTCTTTGTCTGTTGCTAATCTGACTATTTTTTTTGCTATGGTTGCCGCTGTTTCTTCTGAGATGGTTTTGCTTTCAAACAGGATTTTTTCGAAGCTTTTTAAGGCGCTTTTTCTTACTAAAGTAAAGCTGTCATTTATAAGGTCGTTAAGAGTGTTTAGGCATTTTTTTGTTGTTTCTGGGGTTTTTATTGCGATTTCTCCCAATATTAGGGCTATTTCTACTCTTACACCTTTATCCCGGGTTTTTAAAAGCTTTCTAACAGTTGATAGAATTTCTAATAATGTTTTTTTTGGCAACTGACTATTTTCTAAAACTTTACGTAAGTTGCAAATAGTTTTTATTCTTAAAACAGGGTCTTTTTTCCCAGTTTTTTTTATAATTTCTAACATTTCTTCAACTTTTTTTACCGTCTCATCCAACAAAAAACCACCGAAGATCAAAAAAAGGGCTTTTAAAGTTGATAGGGTCTAGTGAAGTTTTAAGCAATTTTATAGGCTATATAAGTTTCTTACTAGGCAACTTATTTGCTCTATGAGCTCCTTTATTGTTTCTTCGTTTATAGTGGGATCTGAAAAATGTTCTTATGGCTTCTATTCCTGTATTTGCTATGTTCTTGTTATGCCCAAGATGCTGACATACTCTCCACCCTAAAGGGTTGGAGGTTCTACGGTTGTTGTTTTAACTTTTACAACCGATGGCTGTGCCACCAGCCAGTTATCCCTATCCCGCCAGTAGGGCTTCGGGAATATCGGGTTAGCTATGTTCGCTACACCG
>JAEOSI010000080.1 GCA_016840425.1 Candidatus Wukongarchaeum yapensis | reverse complement strand
TTAACAACAGTATTGAAGCGGAGTTGTATGAGCTTAGTATTCCTGGTAGGTTTGTGGGAAAAGAGGTGATCGATGGTTCTGCGCGACGGATAGGAATTGTTCGTAGCGTGAAGATTCGTGTAAACCCTGTGAAAGTCGAGATGGTGATTAAAGGTCTTGGCGTTGAATTTCCTGTGGATATAGAGAATATTCAAAATGTTGGAAACGTGATACAGCTTAAGAACCCGGTGAGAGAGGCAGAAGATATAGAGGTGAAAACTGTTCTAATGTTAAGAGATGAACTTCAAGAAGAGGTTGCTGCGTATTTGCGTCCTTGAATACTCATAATACTTTTTAACCGATTTCTTTTTAATTAGTGGAGATAGTTTTATATCCTGATTAGTATGAAATCGAGCCCAGATAAGAAACATGCTACGTGGAGCTTTATTAAAGATACTATTTTTGGCTATTTGGGGATCTCTTATTTAGAGAAGGATATAATAGATACTTTACCTGTTCAAAGGTTGAGACGTATAAAGCAGCTTTCTGGGGCTGAGTATGCATATCCTGGTGCAAATCATACGAGGTTTGAGCATTCGATAGGAGTTATGCATCTTGCAGGAGAGATGGCAAGGGTTTTGAACGAGCAGGCTTTCATAAGCGACGAGGAGATTTATGAGTTTAAGTGTGCTGGACTGCTTCATGATGTGGGCCATGGTCCTTTTTCTCATAATCTTGAGCCTCACCTTATTAAGATGCTTGGAAAAACGCATGAAGATTTCAGTTTTGAGATAATTATGTCTACAGAAATAGGGGATATTTTAGCTGATGCAGGAATCGATAAAAGAAAGGTTGCAAGCATGGCTGTAGGGAGGTTGAACATGCCCGGAAAACCGTTTCTTGATCAGATTGTGGCCAGCGCCCTTGACGTTGATAAAATGGATTACATATTACGGGACAGTTATCATTCGGGAGCAGAGTATGGCGCGGTTGATATTTTCAGAATTCTTTACACCGTAAGCGTCGTGGATGGTAATTTAGCGGGAAACCTTACATCATTATCCGCCCTTGAAGCTTTTATCATGGCGAGAATGTTTAGTTTTAAGAGCGTTTATTTTCATAAAGTTTCGCGGGCAGCGCAGCTAATGATCACTCTTGCCATTGAAAAGGCTTCAGACGAGTTAGAGCTTTTAAAAAACCCTTCCCTTGAAGAGTATCTTTCTTGGGATGATTATAAATTATGGATGAAGTTGAGTGAAATACCAGAATCGCAGACTTTGATGGATGATCTTCGGAAAAGAAACCTTTTAAAAGTTGCGTATGAGGGGGTTTCACACCACAAGGATGAGATGCTTTCCCGCATTTTTACTACGGAAAAAGTTCGAGAAAGTGTGCAACAGGAAATAGCAGAAAAAGCTGATTTACCGCCAGAAAACGTGATAATCGATGTGCCAACCTTGCCATCCATACCTTATCGTCACAGCATAGAGCTTGAACCCATGGAGATCCCTGTATTTTATGAGGAAGGAGATCGAAAAATCGGGGGAAAATTATCCGAATACTCAAAAATTATCGAAGTGATGCGCGGTTTTTACGGTATTTTAAGAGTTTATAGCGAAAAGAAGTATAGAGAAAAGGTACAAAAAGCTGCGAAAAAAGTTCTTGGTGACCCGACACTCGCTACAAGCATACACTTGTGAACCGCTCCCAGCTATCGCAAAAAGCTTCCTGCTTCAACGACTGAACTTGCTGAGATTTCTCTCGGTAGAGGTTCTATCTCCACAGGCGTAAATTCGGACAGTCCCTGCCCTAACAGTTCTTCTAAACCTCTTTTGAGAACTACAAATGAGGAATTGTAGTCTCTCTCAATTTCTAACCCACAGTAAGGACATTTGTGGATTCTTACAGCCAAGCTTTTCTTTACTTCTTTACCGCATTTATAACATTCTTGTGTAGTTCCTCTCGGATTCACTTCTACAACCGTCTTACCAGCTCTTTCAGCCTTGTAAGACAGAAATTGTGCGAATTTTCTCCAAGAGGAGTCCATTACGTTCCTAGCATTATAACTTATCCTTATCAAACCTTTTATGTTTAATTTCTCGACAGCTATAAAATCATAATTGTCAGCATAAAACCTTGATAGTTTTTGTAAGAAATCATCCCTCTGGTTTTTGACCTTTTCATACATTTTTGCAACTTTTATTTTCTGCTTATTATAATTGTTCGATCCCTTCTTTTTCTTAGATAATTTTCTTTGATTTCTTCTCAAACTTTTCAAAGAATTGTTCAGATAAAGAGGATGTTCTATTTGTCTACCGTCAGTATCAGTAACGTAGCGGATTATGCCCACATCAATTCCTACAACTTTTTCAACCTCTTTTTTATCGGGAATGATTTGTTCGTAACAAAGAAAAGCATACCATCTGCCCGAACTATACCTCTTTACTGTTACCTGTTTTATCTTCCCTTCCACCTTTCTATGTATTCTAATCTTTATATCTCCGATTTTAGATAAATGTAACAAGTCATGTCTCTTACTGGTTTCTATGATTTTAAACCCGCTCTGGTTATACGTGAAAGTTTTGAACCATCCTTTACCCTTGAACCTAAGCCTCCCAACTTTTTTACCATTCTTCTTCAGTCCCGCCAAGCTTCTAAGGTTTGAAAACAGCCTATATGATTCATATTGGAGAACCTTAGAATAAACTTTTTTCAATTCCAGATATTTTTCTTTTAACTCTGGAAGCGAGTTTTGCAACTCAAACCTATTAGGCTTATCCTGCTTGTTCAAACCTTCTAACATTTTGTTATAGACAAACCTACATCTATCAAGAACTTCAAACATCTTTTCCTCTTGCTTTTTGTCTGGATACAACCTAAACTTATAACTAATCATCGTTTTCATATTCCTTACCTTCTCCCTTCTCTGTTGTTTTTCCTCTGTGAGTTTTTAGGAAGGAAATTTTCAAGTTTCACCATTCCAGTCTCCCTACTATATGGTTGATTTTCTGCTATTATTGCTCTGTTTACCGGTTTTTGTAGGGAAAAAAGGCAGGAAAAATCTACACTTTTAAAAAGAAAGTAAATCCGCCCATAAAAGGTTTTAAAATAAGGAAAAAGAGTGTTTTTACGTGGCTATCTCTATGAGTTCTTTTAAGGAGGCAATAACTACATCTAAACCGCTTAAAGATTTGAGATAATGTGCTGCTTTTGAGCTGTTGGTCCCTATGATTTTATACCCCATCATTTCAAGGGGAGCTACTACCATGCACGTATCAGCTACTATTAGACCTCCCGACCTTTTAATAATGCGTTCAAAGCCTTGTCTCTTTGCAATTTCTTTTACAGGTTTACTTGTGCAAACCCAAAGAGGGATCTTTAATCTCTTTTCTTTGAGGGTTTCTGCTATTTCTGAGATCTCTGTTATTGAGGCATGTGGGCATCCTAAAGTGATAAGGTCTGGTTTTTCCCCTGTGGTTGTTAACTTCTTCATAATAGCTTTGATTTCCTCTTTGGAGCATTTAAAAGTCTCTTCAGCATTTTCAGGAGTTATTAGGCTGGTTTTTGCTTCAGGGGTAACATTTTCCACGTGATAAACTGATATCGATCCGGAGGTTGCAAGACCAGCGCCTAAGGCTTTTAACTGGTCTAAGGTTAATTTTTTGCTTTTAAACCTAAGATAGGGGGTACATCTTTGCTGTCCGCTTCCGAATTTTTCTCCAATAAACATTCCGATCAAGCTATACTCGTTCAAAGTTTTTGGCATGAAGTCGAGATTAATTATGTGGGTTGGAATCCTGTTCTCCATAAGATGTGCACCGCACATCGAAGTTAAACCGCAAATCGCTGCGATAAGGCTTTTTGCTGATCCTTCCCGTTCGGTGCGTGCTCCCAGTACGGAGTTTGCAAATATTACTGCACTGCTTTCCGCCCATGCTATATGGTCTCCAAACATTGGTACATTTCCACAAAGATAGGGGGTACAAGTAAAAGTGGGGGTTACTCCAAGTTTTAGAAATGCTTTGGCAATGCGTTTTTGTTTTACTGCAAAATTTTCAGGTACTCCCATTGTTTCCCATTCATCAAAATCCATCCCTGCAGGGTTTAACGTGGTTAGAACACGCACTTTATAACCCTTTTCGACAAAGCTTTGAATAAAATCAAGACCAGCATCGGTTATTGTTTTATAACTTACGCCTGAAATTTGAGCAGAAGTTACTGGCACTAACCTTTCAGAACCTGCAAGCTCTGCTTCCTTCTTTAAGTAATCTAAAAACTCGCTTGGAAGTCCTAAAACATCAGCTTCGTCTACATAAACACCCCTTTCATTCTTTTTGCAAGTTCTTGTGATCTCTACTTCAACGCCGAAAAGGATAGCAGGAAGAGTTATTGCATCATACTCCTTCAAAACTATTTTCTTCGGAGCTTTACGGTTTTTAATCAGGGCAAAAAGCCTGTAAGTGCCTACCGTTGAACCGGCAGATTTAGGCATGATGAGAGTTTTTCCTGCCATTGAAACCCCTTCCAACGGGTGGTCTTCTTGGGTTATTATTCCTGTTTGGATATCAACGCCGTCAAGCCATCTGATAGCCTTTTCAGTTTCCAAAACGTCTCCTGTTTCCTCATCATTATTATCAGTCATCAGTGTTTCCCCTTTCTATTAGCTTGAACTTTCCTCCTTGTCCATAAAAACTATTTTTTTCACGTTTTCTGTAAGGGGTATCGTAGCTTTTTGGAAAAGTTCTTTTGGACCTTTTATTGTGGCGTCAATTATCAGCTTGCTGGGGGGGAGTTCAACAACCCTTTCTCCCTCTATGCGGAGATTGCTGTGGTCAAGGGATGAGCCTCGGATACCCTCTACTATGAGGAGATCTGTTGAGGGGTTTGCTCTTTGTAATATGGTCTTATAAAGCTCTTCATAATCGTATATATCCACGTCCTCGTCTACAACTATCACTGTTTTTAAACTTGAGTGGGCGTGAATTGCAGCCATTGCTACTACTTTTGGGATATATGGATGATTTTTCTCGATGGCTATTGCGACTTCCAACCAACCAGCCCCGCCTGGGGTCATATTCACTCCAACTATTTTGGCATGTTTTTTTGCAGCTTCAAAAATTGTAGATTCGCAGGGCATTCCTTGTAAAAGTTGGTGTTCTTTTCCAGCAGGAAGTAAAGCTTGGTAGAAAGCGTTTTCTCTCATCGATAACAGGGATACTTCCATTATAGGCTGGTCTCTTATGATATCTACACCTCCCAGCTCTACAAATGGTCCTTCTTTTGCCCTTTCATGGGGTAAAATTATTCCTTCAAGGACTATTTCAGCATTAGCAGGTACGGGTAGATCCACCGTGATACCTGGAGTCATTTCGTAGGGTTTTCCTAAGAGGGCGGAAGCTATTCCAAATTCACTTACGTTACCAGCGCTTATGGCGGAAGCTATTGCTGCAGGGGGATCCAATCCTATGACAACTGCCACCTCTAGAGGTTGATCCGTCTCCTCAGCCATCTTATGAAAGTTGTAGAGCGTTCTTCCTTCTACAAGCCTTAATGTTAATTTTTTATCACTCAACACTTTTATTCTGTGATATGAAGCGTTAATCCTGCCGTTTCTAGGGTCTTTACAGATCACTACACTGCTTGTCATATAAGGGTGGGTTTCTTGTTCATAATGGCGCAAAACAGGCAACTCTTGCCTAATATTAGGGCCTTTAGCGATTATTTCACGGACAGGGGCTTCCCCAAGATCCGCTTCTTCGATTTCTAGCCCAGGACAGCGTATAGCTTCTGTTATCTTGGAAAGGAGTTCTTTGACAGAAACACCCAGCCCTAAAGCTATTTTCTGACGAGTATTATAAACTCCGGCCGCGATTTTTAAGTCATTATAACCTTCAATATTTTCAAAGACGAGCGTTTCTTTGCCATCATAACATCGCATTAAGTAAGCGCATTCAAACTCAGGAGATAAAGGAGAGGAAAAACGTTTTAAAAGCCCATTTTTCTCAGACAAAAATAAAAATTCCCGAAAAGAATCCAAAGCCCTCAAAATGATTCACCTTTAAAAATTGATATCTTTTCATTAAAATGTTTCTTTTTCCCTTTTCTTTTCCGCTGTTAAATCTATTGTAAAACCTGTTTAGTTTTTTAGGTTTTTTATTGTTTTTTGTGAAAAAGTTTTAGCCAAACTTTAAGTATAAAAAAGTTCTGTTTTATTAAGCGGAGTGCTTCTCAATGCCCTCTCTGGAAAAACTTGTTGAAGAATGTAACCTAGAAGATGTTGAAAAACACAGGAATGAGCTCATAGAATTGGCTAAAAGTTTCCTCCAAAACGAAAACCTTAGAAAAGAGGTGCAGATTTTTAAAAGTTTAGCTGACCCGAATAGGTTAACGATTATTAAGCTTCTTAAGGCACGGGAAATGTGTGTTTGTGAGCTTACGATAGCCCTTAGCCTTTCTCAACCTACAATTTCTTATCATCTTAATATGCTGGAAAATGCTGGAATAGTAAGGGGAAGAAGCAGGGGGAAGTGGAATTTTTATTCCCTAACAGACGTGCTTGGAAAGAAGTTACTGGAAAAAATAGAAGAATTAGCTTCAAATAAACTTTAATACTCCTTTTTCTACCTTTAAGCCTTCTATTTATTTTTGTAAAAATTATAACAACATATCAGCTGTGGCACAAGTTATTTTAGTTTGGAACTGAGTAAAGATTCAAGAAATCCCTAAAGACCTAAGAATATCTGGCCGGTACAAACTGTAGCAAGTTCAGTGAAACAGTCTGCATGGCTTCTGCCGCAATAATTGTTCGCAAACGGAATCTAACCAGAAAGACTCGAATATTTGCTATCAAAGGAATTCGAAACAAAAAGGGAGTTCTAGAGAAGATTTTCCACCCAGTATCGAACTAGCTCACCTAATAAGCTATTATTCGGACGGATTGGGTTTCATCTTCTCTTATAGTGGAAATTTCAAATCTTTGCGCAAAAAATGAACCAAGAAAGGGAAGGAGAAGGAAAAAAAGGAGGCTTCCTTACTTCTTATTCCCGTTTAGGATATCTTCTACTTTTCTCTTGATTTCTTCCGTTACTGTGTTCATCTCCTTTTCGCCGACGACTTTGGTTTTCTTGCTTATTTTGCAGTCTTTGGGTATTATAATCTGCCTGTCCGGTGTTATTCCCGCAACTTCTAGGGTCTTTGAGGCGCACTCAGCGGAACAACCGTCTATTACTAAAAGTCCTTTGTATCTCTTCACGGCGTTTAGGAAGCCTGGAATTCTAGCGGATATTCCCGAAAGACATAGGATTCCCGCTTTTTCTAGTCCCAGCTCGTTTTGAACTCTGGCAGCGGCGTTAATGGTCAATAGACCAGTCGCTGATCCGCCTGAACAGGCGAGCATCGCGACTCCAAAATCGGCTTCTTCCGTCTTTTCTTTGCATTTGCACATGATCAGATCACCAAATTGTTATTTTCTCAAAATTCAGTATTTCTTGGAAATAAGATGACCCAAGAATCTTTGAGTTCATTTATTTTGGATCAATACATATAGATATATTTAAATATATCTATATCAACTAATGAACTATTATGCTGTAATAATCCTAAAAACCTCCAAAAAACTCACTCAAACATAAAAAATAAATGATAATCAGTAGGCGGTTTTTTTGTCTCAGACGAGGGTTATCGGTAGGTTGTCCATAATAGATCGTTTTCTCCCTTTGTGGATCGGCATCGCTATGGTAATAGGGATTCTTTTAGGGTTTGTTCCAGGAATCCAAGATTTCTTCAAGGCTGTACAGTTTGGAACGGTATCGCTTCCCATAGCCATTGGGCTTTTATGGATGATGTACCCTGTTCTCGCGAAAGTAAGATATGAAGAGCTCTCCAAAGTTGCTAGTGAGTTTAAGTTATTTGGGGTTTCTGGTTTCTTAAACTGGATTATAGGGCCTTGGCTCATGTTTACCCTTGCATTGATATTTTTAGCTGGCTACCCTGAATACAGAGAAGGTTTGATAGTTACGGGCTTGGCGAGATGTATCGCCATGGTTCTTATATGGAATATGCTTGCAGGAGGGCATAATGAGTACTGCGCCGTCCTTGTGGCTTTAAACTCCATTTTTCAGATCCTGTTTTATTCGGTTTATGCTTACTTTTTCATCACGGTGATGTCTGGCTGGATCCTTGGAGAATCAGCAACAGTGAGTATAACCATGCTTGATATTGCGAAAAGTGTGTTTATATTCTTAGGAATACCGTTGATAGGAGGAATAATAACCCGGTACGTAGGAGTAAAAAAGAAAGGAAAGGAGTGGTATGAAGAAGTTTTAATGGAGAAACTAGGCCCTACCGCCTTGATAGGGTTACTTTTCACCATCGTAGTAATGTTTTCCATGCAAGGGAAAAACATAGTAGAGCTTGGCGCAGACCTTGCTAGGATAATTATTCCCCTCTTATTCTACTTTGTTTTGATGTTCGCTATATCTTACGTGATCTCATGGCGTTTAAAATTCCGGTACTCTGAAACTGCAACCCTTTCATTTACCGCTGCTAGCAACAACTTCGAGCTAGCCATAGCAGTAGCAGTTGGCACTTGGGGGATCACAAGCGGACAGGCACTAGCCACCGTTATAGGACCCCTCATAGAGGTTCCGGTCCTAATCATCCTTGTTTACTTCTCTCTATGGGCTCAAAAATACTTCTTCACAGAAGACGGAACCCCGAAAAAATTCGGGGCTCCAAAACCATTACCAAAACCAGTAGTCCCTGAAACAGCCGCCCCAAACCCAGAATAAGGAAAAGTAGAAGGATTAAAAACGGTAAAAATTTATAAAAGTAGGGCTTACTTCGCTTTCCTTTTTATTACCCTATTTTTTCAAATTTTGAAAGAGAGGAACAAGGATAACAAAATGTAAAATAAAAT
>JAEOSI010000079.1 GCA_016840425.1 Candidatus Wukongarchaeum yapensis | reverse complement strand
AAAACAGTCTTACTGCTTTTCATAGACCAAGAAGATGCCTATTCAACGAAAATGAAAGTAAAAAACACCCTAGAAGAGTTAGGGCTTAATGAAATAATCGGCATAAAAGTCATTAATTTGAAAAAAGCGACAAAACTTGCAGAAAAATACGGGATCACAGAGACTCCAACTTTGCTGCTTGGAGATAAAAAAGTTAATATATTTTCTGAAGAGGCTTTAAAAGCCGAAATAGTCTCCTATCTTTTAGTAAAATCCCTAACATAATCCCTCTTAAAAACTCACATACTCCTCCGGCTTATAAAAAAAAGAAATTTTATAATGCAAACATTAAAAATAAAAAATATCCGTGTATATCTTGAAAATTAACATATCTTCTACCTAAAGATTTTTTCCTTAGATTTTGGTGGTTGTTATTCTTGTTTATTGGTGAAGCTTTGTTAGGGAAATCTCCAGAAATAGCCCATGTCGATTTATTGATAGGGGAAAAAAATGGTCCTGTAGGCATAGCTTTTGCAAATGGTTTAACCCAATTATCCGCAGGTCATACGCCCCTTCTCGCAGTAATACGCCCAAATCTTATCCCAAAACCTCCCACCTTGATCGTTCCGAAAGTTACAATAAAAACGATGAAAGATGCTGACAAAATCTTTGGCCCAGCCCAATATGCTGTGGCAAAAGCAGTTGCTGATGCTGTAGAAGACGAAATAATCCCCAAAAACAAACTTGATGAGTGGGTAATCATTTGCAGTGTTTTCATCCACCCAGAAGCTTCAGATTACCGTAAAATATTCCACTACAATTATGCAGCAACAAAACTTGCAGTAAAAAGAGCTTTAAGTAACTATCCGCCCTTAGATAAAATCATGTATGATAAAGATCGTGCCAAACATCCCATAACAGGTTTTAGAGTTAATAACAGATTATGGCGCCCCCCATACCTCCAAATCGCTTTAGATAATCCCTCCCTAAACGCAACCCTTGAAATAGTCAAAAAAATCCCTGAAAGTGACAGCATAATCTTGGAAGTTGGAACCCCACTTTTGAAGAATGAAGGCGTAAAAGCAGTCAGCGAGATCAGAAAAATCAAACAAGACGTTTTTATGGTCGCAGACCTTAAAACTCTCGATACAGGTCAAGTGGAAGTTGACATAGCCTTCGAAGAAACAGCAGATGGTGTAGTCGTTGCAGGACCTGCTGACAAAGAAACCTTGGAAAAATTCATCTACGAAGCCCATAGGATAGGTATTTACGCGATAATAGACACAATAGGCCTAGAAGACCCCGTAGCCCTCTTAAGCTCTTTAAAAGAACTACCAGACGTGGTTATTCTCCACAGAAGCATCGACGCAGAAACCCAAAAAGATAGAAGATGGGACATACTAAAACAGATAAAAGCAGAATTCAAAAACAAAATCCTAGTAGGTGTTGCTGGAGGCATAGATCTAGAAAGCGCCCCAAAAGCCCTAAAACACGGTGCAGACATTCTAGTAGTCGGCCGCGCAATAACCCAATCTCGCGACATCGAAAGATCCGCAAGAAGGTTCATAGATCTCATAGGATACGACATAGACCAGTTCCGCATCCACGTAGAATGAAGCCAAAGTAAAGAAATATACCCCAAAAACTAACGTTTTTATTTTTTTCCTAACTTTTTAAAAAATAAAAACAAAACATTTAAACTAAAAAACTAAGTTTTTTCCCTGTTCAATTACTTAAATTATTGAGCAAAAATTGTACTTGGTTATGCTTTTTTGGTTTTTAGTGGAACTTGTGAAAGCGGTGGCGTTAAAACATGGTTGAAGAAGTACAAGAAGAAAAGTTGCAAACAAAAGAGAAAATAACTTTCAGCATCGATAAAGACAAAAATTTCACTGAATGGTATAATAAAATCTGTGAAGTGGCGGAGCTAGCTGATTTAAGGTATGGTGTAAAAGGTTTCGTAGTTTTTCAATCATGGTCTACAGTTACTATGAAGATAATGTATAGGATGTATGAAGAAACCCTTGAAAAGAAAGGTCATTTACCTGTCATGTTTCCTGCAGCGATCCCTGAGAGAAACTTTATGTTAGAAAAAGAACACGTAGACGGCTTCACACCTGAAGTGTTTTGGATTACGGAGCATGGTGCTGGCGAGCCTTTAGAGGAAAAATTAGCCTTAAGACCTACGTCGGAGACTGCTTTCTATCAACTTTATTCCCTTTGGATAAAGAGTTATCAACAGTTACCCTTCAAAAGATATCAGAGCTGTCAAGTATGGAGGTATGAAGGTAAAGCAACTAAACCTTTCATAAGGAGCAGGGAATTTTATTGGATTGAAACCCATAACGCTTTTTCCACCCTAGAAGAAGCAGAAAAACAGGTCATAGAAGATATGGAAACAACAAACGAAATAATGACTGAACAGTTTGGAATACCCTTCATCTTTTTCCAAAGACCTCAATGGGACAAATTCGCCGGGGCAATAAACACTTACGGCTCAGACTTTCTTATGCCCAACGGCAAAATGCTTCAACTACCCTCAACACACCTCCTAGGACAAAACTTTGCCAAACCCTTCAAAATCATGTTTCAAGACAAAGACCTAAAGATGAAATATGTCTATCAAACCTGTTATGGCCCCGCTATATCAAGAATTTACGCCGCGCTAATTACAGCTCATGGAGACAAAAAAGGTCTAATTTTGCCCTTTAAACTTGCCCCCATACAAGTAACAATTATCCCTATAACCGTTAAAGGAAAGATAGAAAAAGTAAACGAGAAATGCAAAGACCTCCTCTCACTCCTCCAAAAAGAAGGAATAAGGGCATCAATCGATGACAGCGACAAATCTCCTGGGGACAAATATTATTACTGGGAAATGAAAGGTGTTCCTGTTAGGCTTGAAATCGGTCCAAGAGAAGTTGAAAGCGGAAAACTTACCCTTTATAGACGAGACATTGATGAAAAAATGGAGATTAAAGAAGAAGAACTTTTAAACAAGCTGAAAGAACTCGAAGAAAAAATCCTTGAAAACCTAAAAACAAGAGCAAAAGAAAAACATGCCGCGGTATTCAAAGATGCAAAAACTTACGAAGACCTAAAGACAATAATTGAAAATAACGAAGTTGCAAGGGCTCCCTTCTGCTCAACAGATATGGAAGGTGAACCCTGTGCAGCAAAAATAAAAGAGGAACTAACAGCAGATGTAAGGGGTACACGAATAGACTTTGATGAAAAACCGGAAGGAACCTGCATCGTATGCGGTGAAAAAGCTACAAAAATAGTGTACATTGCGAGATCATATTAAAAAGTCGCAAAACGCCCAATTTTTAAAACTTTTATAACTTTTTTAGATCCTATCCTATGTTATTGCAGGGGCAGATGTCACTACTACGAAAAATATCCCCCAAATAATAAAGGATCTTCCACTCCTTTGCGAAATATCAGAAAGAAAGAGTATAGCACCTAAAACAATAAGGCATAACCCCAGCATGAAAAACAACGGAATAAAAGCTATGAAAATCTCTATAGCCCGTCTAAATCCCTTCTCAAACCATTTTTCTATCAACAAATCAGGGGAAGCTGAAGAAGAATCAAAAAAGAACACCATTAAAAGAGCCCCTCTAAAAATTATGTTAACTCTAACCATTTTTAACCTCCAACCTCCCGAAGGATAAAAATATAATAAAAAGTTCGTCTATACCAAATTATTGTCTATTAAGACCAGCAAATATCCAAAAAGGCAGGTTTTTAAAAAATGGAAAAAGTTGCTGAACTGAAAAAACTTGCCCAAGAGATCCTCAAATGCACAAAATGTAAACTATCACTAACGAGAAAAAATGCTGTACCCGGCGATGGATCACTAAACGCAGACATAATATTAGTCGGAGAAGCGCCAGGAGTACAAGAAGACAGACAAGGTCTACCCTTCGTAGGCGAAGCAGGCAAGCTTCTTACAAGTCTTTTATCCTCTATCGGTCTCTCAAGAACTGATGTCTACATCACAAACATCGTTAAATGTCGCCCTCCAAAAAACCGAGAACCCACAAAAGAAGAAATAACTACATGTTTACACTACCTAAGAAAGCAAACCTCGCTAATAAAACCCTCGATAATATGTACACTTGGAAGAATAGCATCAGAAACATTAATCGATAAAAAACTATCAATATCAAAAGAACATGGAAAACTCAAAAAAATGGGAAAAATTACCTATCTGCCATTGTACCACCCTGCCGCGGCACTTTACAATCCAAAACTTAAAGATACCTTATTCGCAGATATAAAAACTTTAGAGAAACTATCAAAAAATGCAAAAATAACCCTTAATAACTTTAACCATTATAAAAAATCAAAAATATGAAACCCTAATCCATTTAGAAAAGGTTTAACCAGGGGATTTCTTTGCAAAACCAGGATAAAAATTATTTCGTTTGTGAAATATGTAGAAAAACGACATCTTCTACCAGGCGCTGTATTCTTTGTAGGAAAATTACTTGCGTAGGTTGTCACGATGCTATAACTGGTTTATGTGCCTCATGTGCGCCGAAAAAGCATAAAAGCAATCCTTCTAAAAAAAGAGAATAGAAAACAAAGCACCCCGAAATTTTTTTCCTCTTTTTAAACGATTTTTACCACTTCTCATAGTGCAAAACATCTGCCAATCTAAACCGTGGCGGTGCCTGCGGCACCCTCGCTGGATGGCCTATTGGTATTATGGCTATCGGTCTAACACCCCTTGGAAGTTCTAATATTTTTGCTACCTCTTCTTCATAAAAGGCTCCGATCCAACAAGCTCCAAGCCCTAAAGCTGTCACTGTAAGAAGCATGTTTTGGATAGCAGTAGCAGTATCTTGGATGCAGTAAAGTCCGCTACCACGCGATCCGTAACGTGATGCAGAACGCTCCATATTTGCACAAACAACGATCGCTACGGACGCTTCTGCAATAAATCTTTGCCCTAAAGCAGCCCTAACAAGCGCTTTTTTAACCGAATCATCCCGTACAACAACAAAATCCCATGCTTGACGATTACCCGCAGAAGGCGCCCAAATAGCTGCCTCTAAAATTTTTTCTAAATCCTCCTCTGAAACATCTTCGTTGGTATAATCCCTGATGCTTCTTCTTCTCTTTATAGCTTCAAAAAGATCCATAGGAAAAACACGCCCTAAACAGATCAAATATCGATATTATTTTAAAATAAATATAAAAACCCTGTTTTTCCGTTTTTAATCACGTTAGCTATTGGGTAGCTCTAGTCATCAAGCAATTTCGCACCAAGAAGAAGGGTGAAACTGTGGGGGTTGTTACCTCCCACCACTTAATTTGCTGTCTTTCTTTGCTAAGCCCTACCGTGTTTTTAAAAATGTTTAACATGTTGTCTGAAATCCGAAGACCACGTACAGGCTTCCATAACTCCCCATTTTTAATTAGGAACACTCCATCCCTTGGTATTGAAGAAAACGTTCCTTCAGCCCTGTTTGTAAATCTTGTATAGCGAGAGGAAGTTATATATAGCATAGGATTGTCCCCTGTTTCGCTTAAAAGTTCTTCAAAAGAGTAATCTCCTGGCTCAAACACTAAATTACTTGACCTTTGGGAAATTATCCCTGCATTGCCGGTAGTTTTTGCGTTATAGCGTTTTGCGGTGCTTGTATTATGTATAAACCCCTTTAAAACCCCTCTTTCAATTATCATCGTTTTTTGAGTAGGCGCCCCCTCATCATCAAAAAGATAAAAGCCAAAAGATCCCTCCAAAGTAGGATCATCAACAATCGTAACCTCCTCACTCACTATCCTCTGACCCCACATCTCTCTATTCAGAAAAGACTCACCCGCTTGCGCCCCCTCGCGCCCCAAAATACGGTCAGCCTCACTCGGATGACCGCAATTCTCATGAGATGCAATCCCTGTAATATTGATACCAATAACACAATCAATAAAACCTTTCGGAGGTTCTCTTCTTTCCCTCAGAATCTTTGAAAGAATCTCAACCTCCTTCTCAACAATTCTTCCCAAATCCCAATCAAAAACGATTTCCCATCCACCAGAAGCCCCCTTATGTATCGGCCCATGTTCAATCTGTTTCTTCACCTTGTTAAAAGCTGTAAGTAAACAAGTGAAAAAAATCCGCGGTATGAAAGAACTTACCCTACTACCTCACTAGTAACTAAATACTTTTCAGTATTAGCACTAAGCAAATGCATTAATCTAAAAGGAACAAAAACATCAGAAAAACCAACATCCACCGCTTTATCTACATCAACAAGAAGAGAAATTTTCTCTTCTAAACCAATATCTAAACATTTTCCCTAAACTTACCCTCATAACGTGCATCCACACACTCCTCATCCGAAAACTTTATCGGTTCCCTTCTAAGCTTCGAAGAATATTTCGCCAGCCTAACCGCATTACTAACAACTTCCCTGACCTTTTTCCTCGTTGAAAAATAGTTCAGACTACAAAACCCCAAAGCCCCGTCCACTAAAACCCGCACACCTAACCCATACCTTCTAAAAAACCCTCCAACCTCCAAATTACCATTTTTCAATAATAATTGATCCCCCATAACCCCCTCAAGACGCGCTTCAACATAAGACGCCCCCTCCCTTAACCCTTGTTCTACCGCATAATCCGCTAAATCCTCATGCTCCATAATTTTTTCACCAATATTTTCCGTAACCTATTTTTTTCCCCACAGTTTTCAAAACGGTTCGTCTTGCATGTATGTCTTCCCCAATTTCAGACAGGCTTCAGCTTTTGATAATTCGCTTCCTAGGTAAGCTGCATGGGTCATTTCTGAAACCAAACCTTGATTTAGAATTTTCCTGTAAAGATTTTGGGAAGAATTTCCTATGAACGCTTTAGTTTTCTCACCTTCCGCACTATAATGTACCACCATGATCTCCTTTTCAGTGTGGTTTACCCAAATTCTAAAAACGCCAAGAGGATCCATTTTAAATCCTTTAACAGGTTTAGCTTTTATCTGCGGTATACCTGTTATATCCTCTAGAGGTTCTCCTCTCCGTTTGCTTTTTGCAACTAAAAGATCTATACCCTGATCTTTTGGGTAGGCTTTTTTAACGTTTGATACAAAAGCTAAGTTCCTACCCCTCACTAACTCGTTTACAGAATAGGTGTTTTTTACACTAACCTCCGTTGTAAGAATGCATGAAATATTTTCTTCTACTGCAATACCGGCTAAAAGCATGTTCATTCCTGGGCTATCTGCATCTGCAAGCTCTACAACATTCCCCACTCCCATGAGCATTGGGGTTACAGAATCTGCTTCCCGAAAAAGATGATAACACAAAAGGGAATTCATTAGTCCGGGATGAACAGCTGACTCAAGAAGTGGATCTATCAAAAGCTTTTCAAACCCCTTTTCAAGAAGAATATCTCTAAGTTTTAACGAGTTTTCCACCCTTTCCTTCGCACTTTTAGGCATATAACCCTTTTTAACATTGGTAGGAATCACGGTAAGAGCAACTTCCTCAGAAAGACTATCAACAACCTCCAAATTACCAAAATCAATACTAAGAATGAGTTCTGCCCCCGCCTCAACCCCCACAAGAATCTCCCTCTCATCCAAAGTATCAACACTTACAGGCACGGAAAACAACTCCTTAATCAAACCAATTATCTCCCCGATCCTTTCAGGATTCGGGAGACCTGCAAGAGCGCCCACATCAATTATCTCCGCTCCGCTATCCAAATAATATTTAACAAGCTCTAGAATAGATTCGTTAGAGCGTTTAGGAGCATCAACCACCTCTGCAACTATTCTCGGAGGATAATCCAAACCAACCTTGAGCCTCCCAATCATAAAATTACTACGCGAAAGAACCAGAGGCTTAGCGTTAGCAGATTCAATAATCTCCATAGCCTTATTAATCTTAAACTCTAAAAGAAGCCGATCTGCAGGTCTTTCCGTAGAATAATCAAGATCCAAATTCTCTAAAATCAGTGGAAAATCAGAAGCATAACGCGAACCTTTTAAAACCCGCACACCCAAAAAATCCCCCACCTTCGCCAAATCTCCCCGCATCATACCCGGCGTAAAAACAACATCATAACCACTAACATCCTCTTTACCTAAATTCTCCAAAATCAGTTTAGGAGTCATAAAAGCAGCAACACTAATCGGGAGAACCCTAACATCGCACTCAACCTCAGTTTTAGCCTCCTCAATAAACTCTCTAACTATCTTCTCAGCATCCTTCCCCGTTAAAGCCAAAACCTTCTCAGTACTATCTTTCAAAAAAACACACTCCTTAAAACCTTCTCAGTACTATCTTTCAAAAAAACACGCAGTAAAAAAATTTATTTAGAAAAAAATAAAATTATGGTTGCATATTTTTAGAAGAAGGAAATCACAGGAGGAGGAAAAAATGGAGAAAGAAGTAAGCCTATCAAATAGATTGAATGAAAGCCTAGGAGACACGGCTTTCATATGGCTTGTTTTTATTACGGGATCAATGATTGTTTTTATTTTAGTAGACACTTTTGAGGGGTTGATTCAAACCATTCTTGGTTGTCTATTAGTTATAATTTTTTATGAATTAATTAGAAGGAAAAAACAATAGAAATTTGGCGGTAAAAACAGTTCCCCACAAAAAGTCTGTTTATGAGTTGTCTTTAAGGTTCTATAGCCTAATTTTGGATCGAAAAAGTCCCTAAAACAAGTTTTTAAACGTTTGAAAACAAATATTTCACTCACCAAAAAATAAATCAAACCTAACTATTAAAAAAGAGCTTAAACTGTTTTCATTCCGATTTTACTTTTAAAACCTCGTTTTCTCTTTTAGGAATAGTTTTTCCCATGTTTTCTATGATAAAGTCAACAGCTTCTTCTGGTGTCTCGATAACTTTAAAATAGTCAAGTTTCGCTAATTTTTCAGTGTTTTCTGTATCCCTCAGAGAAACATTAATCACATGTTCCTCCCCAAATGATACCACGCCATAAGGACATGCCTCTACACATGACTGACAACCCTGACAAAACATGCGTTCAACCTTCCCCCTG
>JAEOSI010000078.1 GCA_016840425.1 Candidatus Wukongarchaeum yapensis | reverse complement strand
TGGTTTTATGGTTTGTTTAAAGGCTTATTTTGAGATTTTGAGACCGGTAAATAGTGTTATGATAGGGTTTGCCGTGTTGATTGGGGAGCTTTTGGCTTTTGGGGAGGTTCCGCCTTTTGATGTTGTTGTTCTTGGGTTTTTTACCGGTTTTTTGGTTTGTGGGGGTGCTATGGTTATAAATGATTTTTATGATCGGGAGATTGATGCTATTAATGTTCCTTCGCGTCCGATTCCTTCGGGGAGGATGTCGCCGAAAGAGGCTTTAATTTGGAGTTTTGTTCTTTATTGTTTAGGGGTTTTGAGTTCTTTAATTATTAATTTTGGTTGTGCGATAATAGCTGCGGTTTTTTCTGTGCTTTCGGCGATATATGCTAGTTTTCTTAAAAGTACTGGTGTTTTGGGGAATTTTGTGGTGAGTGTTTCTGTGGGGGTTCCTTTTCTTTTTGGAGGGGTGGCTTTAGGGGGGTGGGATGTTCCAGCATTGTCTTTGGCGATTTTTTTTACAGCAGTGTTAGCGAATATGGGTCGTGAGATTACAAAAGGAATAATGGATGTGGAAGGAGATGCTTTGGAGGGAGTGAAAACTTTAGCAGTGAGGTTTAATGAGAGAGCAGCGGCAAAAATAGCGGCGTTATTTTTCTTTTCTGCTGTTTTCGTAAGCCAGTTGCCTTATTTTCTTGATTTTGCGACTGTATGGTTCGAAATAACGGTTTCTTTTGTAGGTACAGGTTTTATAATTCTTGGGGTAAAGATTGTTAGAAACCCTTCAAAAGAAAACTCCAAGAGAGTGAAGAAAAGAGCTTTAAAGCTAATGGCACTAGCTTTGATTTGTTTCTTAGGAGAGACTTTAATTTTTCCAGAAATATGAATTTGATTCAAGCAATTTGAACTTTAATTCAAGCAATTTTTATATAAAAATTCTATTCTAAAATTTGATTAAAAAGTTTCAGTGTTATTATCATGTATTAATCAGAAAAAAGAGTGAAAGAGGATGAAAGAGGAAAAAATAAGGGCTTTACCTGATACTTCGGTGTTGATATCGGGGGCTTTTACACGCATAGTCGAGGAGGACCCGGATATCTTTGAAGAGATTCTTATAAGTAGGGTGGTTTTATCAGAAATAGAGTATCAGGCGAATCAAAAGAGAGCCACAGGACAAGTAGGATTAAGAGAGCTGAAAAAGTTAAGAGAAATGGCGGATGAAGAAAAGATTAAGTTGAGGATTGTGGGTGATAGGCCGGGATTAGACGAGGTAAAACTTGCGAGGGGGGGAGAACTTGACGATCTTATAAGAAAGGACGCGGGGACACAAGATGCTGTTCTGTATACAAGTGATCAAGTTCAAGCGGCTGTTGCTTTAGTTGAAGATACCAAGGTTGTAGAGATTAAGGCGTCTCAAGAAGAGAAGGAGATTTATCGTGTCGAAGATTTTTTCACAGAGGATACTATGAGCGTGCATTTAAGAGAAGGGGTTTATCCTTTGATAAAGAGGGGATCTCCGGGCAATTGGCAACTTGAAAATCTGGTAGATAAAAAGCTAACCAGGGGAGTATTGGAAGCTATAGCGACAGATATTGTGAAACGAGTGGAAACAGATCCGGATAGTTTCCTAGAGGTTGATGAGGTAGGAGCTACCGTTGTTCAGTTAAGAGATAAGCGGATCGTGATATCTAGACCGCCTTTTTCGGATGCTTTGGAGATTACGGCAGTACGTCCTTTACTTAAAGTTACTTTGGAAGATTATGGTTTATCTCTAAGGCTTATGGAAAGATTGAAAATTAAGGCTGAAGGGATACTCATTTGCGGCCCTCCTGGTGCGGGAAAGAGTACTTTTGCCCAAGCTTTGGCTGATTTTTATTGGCAACAAGCTAAGATAATTAAGACTATGGAAAAACCCAGAGATTTACAAGTTGGCCCTGAAATCACACAATATACTGCCCTTGAGGGAGACATGCAAAAAACTGCTGACGTTTTATTACTCGTTAGGCCAGATTACGTGATCTATGATGAGGTCCGTACCTCTGAGGACATGAAAGTTTTTGCAGATATGAGGTTAGCAGGAGTTGGCATGGTGGGAGTTATACATTCTACACACGCTATGGATGCAGTACAACGGTTTCTTAAGGTTCTAGATATCGGAGAAATACCGCACATAGTTGACACTGTTATTTTCATAAAAGATGGACAGATTGAAAGCGTTTACACCCTAAAAATGACGGTGAAAGTTCCTACCGGACTTTTTGAATCTGATCTAGCCAGGCCAGTAGTTGAAGTTTCAGATTTTGAAACCAGGGAATTACTCTATGAGTTATATGTGTTCGGAGAGCAAAAGGTTTTGATACCCATAAAGCAGCTTGAAGAAATACCTGAAGAGTTCAAGGAGATTGAAAGGGTTGTAAGAGATGAAATAGCTTACCATCTACCCGGCTCAGATATCGGGGTTATGATCGTCTCACCAAGAAAAGCGGTTATAGAACTTGATCCTTTAGACATCCCTCAGATTATAGGGAAAGGGGGTAAAACCATATCAAGAATCGAGAAAAAATTAGGAATTTCTATAAAAGTTGTCGAAGGAAAGGGCATAAAAAGGGAGAAAGGATCCTCGATAGTCCCCGTGAAAGTGTCGCTCTCAAAGAGGCTTCTAACGCTCACTATGCCAGTAGAATTGAAAGGAGAAGAGGTCATGATCGAAGTAGATAACCAACAGACTACAAAGGTAATAGTCGGCCCTCAAGGAAAAGTAAAAATCTCGCGAAAATCAGCCCTGGGCAAAGAAATTAGCGAAGCAGTCCTCGGAGGAAAAGCCATAAAAGCAGTTTTACTCTAACTTTTGAGCGTGTATGAGGAAAAATTCACGCCCAATTTCATTATTTTTAGAAATATATGTCTGAGCTATTTTTTCAACTACTTCTCGCTTTTCTTTTCTAAAATTACTTTGTGGCCTTGTTGAAAGATGGTTTATATATTCTTCTAAAGTTATTTTCATTTTAAAAGAGATGAGATGCTTAGACACTATTTTAAACCCGATTTTTTCAAGATCTTTTTTCATTTTGGGGAGAGGTTCACGGGAAACTGAGGGTTTCATTCCGAAAACCAAGGGGTATATTTTAGAGTTCATATCCCAAAATTCATCATTTTCAGAATAGTCTGCATAGAAAAAAGCCCCTCCCTTTTTTAGACAATCATAAATTTGTCGATAAGCCCTTGTTTTTTCGGCGTAATCTGATAAGACATTTATGCAAAAAATAACCGCTATAGAGCCCCCTTTAAAGGGAAGGTTAAAAACATCGCCCCTTATAAGACTTCTAAGACGAGTTTTCGCTATTCCCAGCATGGGAATAGAAAAATCTAAACCAATAATCGGAGAACCTAAAACAGATTCTAAAATTTCCCCAGGAACAGCGGGCCCACAACCTAAATCGACAACAACACCGCTTTCAAAACTCTTAACAAAAGGCGCGATTTTACCAACTAATTTACGGATGCCTTTAATACGTTTATCCGTAAAATTTTCAAACCTTTCAGCCCGTCTATCCCAAAAAGAAAGCATCTCTTTGCTCATTTTAAGTATTACATCCAATTTTGATTTTTTATAATATTTAATTCCGAGTTCTATAACACTCCCAAAAGATTTTATAATTCTTTTTATAGACTTTTTTTGAGTTTTATGAGGGATGAATGGTTATTATGAGGGGATTTCGGGGTATTTTTAAGATTTTAAATCGTGTAAGGAAGCCAAAACAACTAATAGTAACATTTCTAATTTTCGTTTTAACTGTTTCAATTATATTAGTGATACCAATAACATTTAGAGAAATACCAAAAATGACCCCATCAATCCCACAAACAAAAACAACAATTAGCGTAGAGAATGCGAGAAACAATAACAACTACAATGAAACAAATGAATGGAACCAAACATATGGCGGAACAGACCTTGATGACGGTCGATGTGTTGAGCAAACTTCAGATGGAGGATACATAATAGTTGGTGGTACAGAATCTTACGGTGCTGAACATGGTAATATTTGGTTGATTAAAACTGATGAAAACGCTAAAATTTTATGGAGTAAAACCTACGGAGGAACCGGATGGGAATGGGGTTATTGTGTTAAGCAGACTGCTGATGGAGGATATATAATAACAGGTTATACTACATCTTATGGTGTGGGTTATAGTGATGTTTGGTTGATTAAAACTGATGATAACGGTGTCGAGGAATGGGATGAGACATATGGAGGAACAGGTAGGGAATGTGGTTATTGTGTTGTGCAGACTACGGATGGAGGATACATAATCACAGGTTGGACATCATCCTATAGTGATTATTGGTCGGATTTTTTGCTAATTAAAACCGATGAAGAAGGCAAAACTATATGGAATAAAACCTATGGAGGAACAAATGCTGATGAGGGTTATTGTGTTGAAGAGACAATAGACGGAGGATACATAATCACAGGCTGGACATATTCTTATGATTTTGGTAGGGCTCTTTGGTTGGTAAAAACCGATGAAAATGGTAACAAGGAGTGGGATAAAATATATGATAGGTCAAGTTGGGATTGGGGTACGTGGGTCGAACAGACTGCAGATGGAGGATACATAATTACGGGAATTACATCAGTTACTGGTTCTGGTCCTAATGATGATGTTTGGTTGATTAAGACTGATGAAAATGGTTCCGAAGAATGGAATAAACTTTATGGAGGAAAGGACTGGGAGGAGGGTTATTGTGTTAAGCATACCATGGACGGAGGATACATAATCACAGGAGTCACAAACTCATATGGTTCTGGCGGAGTGGATCTTTTGTTAATTAAAACCGATGAAGATGGCAACAGTATATGGGGCAAGACTTTCGGAGGAACAGAAGAGGATTATGGTTATTGTGTAAGGCAAACCCCAGACGGAGGATACATAATCACGGGCAAAACAGAATCTTACGGTGCTGGTGATTCTGATGTTTGGTTGATTAAGGTTCAAGCAGATGGAGGTTCTATTGGTTCTGATTTTCCGATTGATGATAACACAGGTATAAGCGGTTTTTACTTAGCAGCAATCTTCATTATTTTTTGTTTTAGTATTGTTTTAATTTTAACGTTTCTCTCATCTCCAACTAAACAAGATATAACAAGCAGAATAGTGAAAAAAACCTATTTTACTTTGCCTTGTCCCAATTGTGGTGCCGCAATAAAGATGAGTGCCACTTCCTGTAAAAAATGCGGCGAAAAGTTTCAAATATGCATTATCTGTAAATTATCAATTTTAAAAGATCATACAAAAACTCCTTGCTGTCAAGCTTACGCTCACCGCAGCCACTTAAAAGAATGGTTAAAAATCAAAGGAAAATGCCCAAATTGCGGAGAAAAACTAGAAGAATGGGAAATCTCATAAATCAAAAAACATGATCCTTTGTTCAAACGCATATTGCTTAATTAAGATTCAAAAAATTATGATAATTACAATGATTATGATAATATGATTATTAAAAAATTTTAGCTTAAATAGTAACAAATATACTTTAATTAAGTATGAGAAAATAATGTTTTTTGCGAGGTAGAAAGTATGAGTGAAAGGAGAAAGATCGAAAGAATAACAATCTCCGTTCCTAAAGAGTTATTGAAGAACATTGACGATGTTATCAATAAAAAGGGTTATGCCAGCAGATCCGACGTCATCCGCACCGCCTTAAGAGGCTTTTTAGTCGAAGAAGCCTGGAAAGAAGGAGGAGAAGAAGAAGTAATAGGCGTTTTAACCTTCATCTACGACCACGAAACCAAAGGAGTAAACGAATCACTAACTCACACACAACACCACTTCAGAGGCACCATAATCAGCGGTATGCACATCCACCTAGACAAAGAAAACTGCCTAGAAGTGCTAGTTGTTAAGGGAAACCCTGAAAAAATAAAGGAACTAACAGAAAAAATCAACACAATCAAAGGGGTGAAATACTCAGACCTAACCCGCGCAATGGACGAAAAAATAGCGTAAAAAAGTTACGGAATAAAAAGAGGGACGAATGATTTCAATGAGAAACTTTAGAAGAATTTTCAAGAGTAGTAGCTATTTTAATGGCAGGAAGAAAACCAAACAAACATTATTGGTATCTCTCATATTGTTTGTAACTTTTTCAATATTAATTACCGTGCCTACAGCTACTGCACTGCAAACTACAGAAAGAACGAGTGATACTATTGTCTGGAATAAAGATTACAGTTATGATAACGGAAAATGTGTTCAACAAACTTCCGATGGTGGGTACATATTCTTAGCTAAAAATAGCTCTTTTCTTAACGGTTATCCCAAACTTTTATTGATTAAAACCGACGTTTATGGAAGCATAATGTGGGATAAAATGTATGGAGGAGAAAGAGGAGATTACGGGCGTTTTATTCAACAGACTTCTGATGACGGATATATAATAGTAGGATACACAGAATCTTACAGTTTAATCCCTGATGATAAAGATCTGTGGTTGCTTAAAACCGATGTTAACGGTGACCTTGAGTGGAACTATACATACGGTGGAACAGGGTGGGATGGAGGACAATGTGTCGAGCAAACTACTGATGGAGGATACGTGATAACAGGTTTCACAGTCTCTTACGGTGTTGATGGAGATGTGTGGTTGATTAAGACGGATGAAAAAGGTGACGTTGAATGGAACAAGACCTATGATGGTGGAACAGGTTTTGCTGACGAAGGTTATTTTGTTAGACAAACTTCTGATGGAGGATACATAATAACAGGCAGAAAAGATTACTTTGGAGTTTCTGATGTGTGGTTGATTAAGACGGACGAAAAAGGAGACCATTTATGGAATAAAACTTACGGAATAGTAGGCGATGATATTGGCAAGTGTGTTGAACAAACTTCTAACGGAGGATACATAATAATAGGCACCACAAGTTATGGTGTAGAATTTGATGATGTTTTGTTGATTAAAACTGATGAAAATGGAAATGCGGTATGGATTAAAGAATCCGATATTCCACGCATGGATAAAGGGGAATACGTTCATCAGACAAGTGATGGAGGATATATAATAATAGGTTCAACATCGTTACATTGGTTTGAAGAAATATTATTAATTAAGACCAACGAAAACGGTGATTTTTTGTGGAATAGGACGTATGGAGAAGCAGGTTCTGTTTTTGGGGGTGATGAAACTATCGATGGAGGATATGTGTTACTGGCTTCTACTGCCTCTGTTACAAAGTTGATGAAGGTATATGTTTCACCTTATATTGATAATCCTGATGATATAACATATGAAGAGGATACCACGGGGCATAACATCACTTGGTATGCTTCAGACATAAACCCTTCAAACTACACGATAACCAGAGATGGCACCATCGTTATCCAAGAATCTTGGAACGGTGGTTCTATTACAGTAAGTGTTGATGGGCTTTCAGTCGGGAACTATACATATACTTGTATAGTTATAGATGATTGTGGTAACACTATTACCGATATGGTGACCGTGACAGTAACAAGCACATCAGAAGAAGATTCAAATTTTTTAGGCGGCGCGCTTTCCTTGGTTTTAGTCGCAATAGTTGGTGCATTATTAGTCTTAGGTATGATTTTAACTAAAAAGAAATCCTAACTCTACTTTTTATGACGACCCTGAAATTACGCAAAAAATAGTAAGAAAAATGCTAGAAGAAAACAAAGAAAATTAAACCTATTGTAAAATTTATTTATTTTGGTCTATTTTGTTTTTTCCAGCTTTGTTTAATGCTATCTTTTTTAAAGCTTTTTCCGCAGCTTTTCTGACATCTTGATTTTTTTCTTTTAAAGCTTGTCTGAGTGGTTCTACCGCCCTTTCGTCTCCTATTTCACCGAGAGCTAAAGCTGCTTTACATCGAACATACCAATTTTCATCTTTTAGTGTTTCAATGAGTGGTTCTACCGCCCTTTTATCTCCTAGTATACCAAGAACATCTGCAGTTTTTTTTCGAACATCCTTTTCCCTATCTTTTAGTGTTTCAATGAGTGGTTCTACCGCCCTTTTATCCTCAAACTTTCCAAGGGCTTCTGCGGCTGCCCATCGAATAAACTTATCTTCATGATTTAAAGCCTTGATTAGGGGCATTACTGATGCTTTTCCAATCTTTTTAAGGGCTTCTATTGCTCCCCTAATGATCCAATCATCTCTATATCTAAAAGCTTTTATGAGTGGTTCAATTGCTAGTTCTCCTAATATCACCAATTCGTCCCATAATTGCTTTACAATTAAGTGATGGGCTTTTTCTAAATCATTTCTAGGTTTCCATCCTAGTTTATCAAGGGCAAATGCCGCTTTCATTCGAACTCTATCATCTTCATCTTTTAAGGCTTTAATGAGTGGTTCTATTGCTCTTGTGTCCCCTATATTTCCAAGGGCTTTTGCTACCGTCTGTCGTATATATTTATTTTCGTTTTGCAATTCTTGAATGAGATATTCCTTTGCTTTCAAATCCTTCATCTTTCCTAAGGTTTCTGCTGTTTCTATCCGAACCCCCCAATCTTCATCTTTTAAAGCCGACTTAAGGGATTCTACTCCCACTTCTCCTAATTCTTCTAATTCATCCCAATATCTATTTGCAATTAAGTAATTGACTTTCTCTTTTTCATTTTGAGGATGCCATCCTAACTTATCAAGAACCCAAGCTGCTTTCAATCGAACATTCCCATTTTTATCTTTTAGTGCTTGTTTGAGATGTTCTATAGCCCTTTTATCTTCTATCTCACCTAGAACCCACACAACTCCCCATCTGACAAACTCATTTTCATCTTTTAATGCTTTTATAAGGGATTTTATTACTGGTTCTCCTATCTTTTTAAGCGCCTCAGCTATTTTAACCCGATCTTTTTCTTCAGCAATTTTTAATGATTGTATAATAGGTTCTATAGCCCTTTCATCTCCTATCTCGCCAAGGATTTCTACTAGTTCGATAGGGACAAAACACGTTTCTTCTTTCAAAGCTTTTATTATAAGTTCTACTGCCGGTTCTC
>JAEOSI010000077.1 GCA_016840425.1 Candidatus Wukongarchaeum yapensis | reverse complement strand
TCTTCAAAAATTTTTAGGGCAGCGCTGACATTTCGAGAAGCTGTTTTAATTTTTTTCGCTATTTGGTTAACATAGCTTGGTAAAGACTGTTCTGCGAGAAATTTAAGGACTTTTCGACGGACTTTGCTTCTTTCAAGCAACTCTAGGATCTCGACTGGTATGTCTTCCATTGTTTTTCCCTCTGTTAGTTCCTCATAGTATTCTCATAGAAAATCAAGTCAAGTTTTTATTTATTTTTTACGTCATAATGTAAAATAGTTTTTCAAGCATTTAAATACTTTACAATTAGGAATAAAATAGTTTTAAGATAAATAAATAAAAATTTATCTTAATTTTTCTCTAGTTCTCTATTAATGATTTTTTTGTTTAAGTTTTCTTTTATCTGAAGTTTTTAGATTAATATTGGTCTGGGTATTTGTTTGGGTATTTGTTTTCTTTAGGATATTCATATCGAAATTTTTAAATATGACGATATAAAGAGATTTAATAGATTTTCAAAAATTATTAATTAAAAGAGGAGAGACCAAAAATGGATAACCCAGCCTTAAAAGAACTAATTGAGAGCCTTAAAGAGGGGGATAGTAGTAAAGCCTCTTCAAGCCTTAGAACGCTTTTAAACCAAGATACTGATATCAAAACTATTTTAGAGAATGGTGTTTTAAAAGCAGTTTTAGAAATAGGAGAGGCAATATGTTCAGTTCCAGAGTTTAGCGAAGAAGAAAAAGAGGCAATGAAAAAATGGACAGAATCCCTTATGACCTTGTATAGGCTCTCAATGGAGATAGATGCAAATATTAAAGTACCAGACCCCCCAATAGGCAAAGCAATAGTTGCTTGTGTTACAGGTGAGGGTCACATAATGGTAAAAGAGGTCTTAGCGCCATTGTTCAAAGTCAACGGTTTTAATGTATACAACTTCCGCCAACCAGCATCTCCTGATATGATCGTAAAAAAAATAAAGGAAATGGATGCGAATCTACTAGTAATATCTGCGGAATATACTGTGACAATACCCACAATAAAAAAGATCATAGAACGCTTAAAAAAAGAAGGATTAAGGGGAAAAGTGAAAATAATCATGGGTGGAGGCTTGCTAAATAAGGATTTAAAGGGACTGGATAAAGAAATAGATCTCCTAGAGAACGATGTCTTAAAAAGCGTAGAAGAAGCTAAAAGCCTCATCAAATAACAGAGTCTTTCTTTGTCTCACAAAGGGATCTTTTTTTGCAACCCTTAGGTGACCGCGACTCTTGCGGTCCTCGTGGTGTGGCTCTGTACAGCCACGATCTGAACTTTTTTTACGTTTTTTTCCTCCTATATTCCATTTCTATTTCATCTAAAAGTTTGTTCCTGTATTTTTTTGTTTTTATGTTTATGGCGCCTACGAGGTCTGTGTTTTCATAACCGCAATTACCACATCTTATAACAGCCTGTCCTATTCTCTCCACCTTTTATTCTTTTCCTTTTGCATTACATCTTGGGCATATTTAAGGGGTGTAATGTTCGCTGATAGTGTGCAGTTCCTTACCTGTTCTCATTATCAAAGCCTTTCTCAACAGGTCTTTGAATCGTTTCACAGCCCGCTGGAGCATAATCCTTTTTTGAATCCCTCTCCGAGCAAGGGGGGAAACCCCTCTGACAACAACCTCAGTACAGTTTTCGAATTTTTTTCTTTTCTTGCAGAAAAAGAAATAAAGGGTTAACCGAATAAACGTTCTTTAGTAAGATATAAATAATTAAATAAACGATTCTCACTTAAACACAAATAACTTTAGTAAGATATAAATAATTAAATAAACGATTCTCACTTAAACACAAATAACATCAAAAATTAAACATGTTCCCAAGATAACTAACTCAAATCAATTTAAATGTAATAGAAATTAGGTGATGGTTTTGCGTCTTGGAATTGGTTTTGACCTAGGGACTAGTGGTTTTAGGGCACAATCTATCGATCTCAATACTGGTAAAATTTTATCAACCGCAATCACTTTAAGACACCCCGTCCCAGGAGCTAACGTTATGGATCACCTCCACTTTGCTGTAGAGGTCAGCGAAGATGTAGCAAATGCCTTAATGTTGGACACAATAGCCACTTTGTTTGAGCAACTTGATGTCAACTTAGAAGAAGTTGAAAGAGCTGCTGTTTGCGGCAACCCAATCCAGCTCTCAATTTTTCAAAACATAGAGATCAGGGACCTCGCATGGGCGGGAAAAAAGAAACTTGAACTCGAAGGAGTCGTCCCCCCAAGCAGAAATGCCACGATCCTTAAAGCAAGCGATCTAAAGTTAAACATAAATCCCGACGCTGATGTCATAATCCCTCCAGCTATCCGCCACGAGATCGGGGCTGATGCTTTAGCCATGATGTTCAAAAGCGGCTTTCTTGAAACAAAAGAGATAGCCCTTGTCACCGACTTCGGCACCAACGCCGAAATCGCCCTCAAAGTCGATGGAGACATATACAGTGGCTCGGCAGCAGCAGGACCAGCCATAGAAGGACAACATATAGAGGATGGAATGCTGGCGGCTCCAGGAGCAATATCCGACTTACAACAAGAGGGCGCATATTACCGGTGCATAGTCTTAGACGAAAACATCCTAGCCCAGAAAGGTGACCTTATAAACACATCCGTAGGAAAAGTGATAGAAGAAGGACCTATGCACGGTAAAGCAAAAGGCGTTACAGGTACAGGGGTAATAGCGGCAATTGCTTATGGCTTAGATAGTGGGTTAATAAAATTGCCGAAAATTGATACTTCAGATAAAATCCTTCATCTACAAGATGGAGTAAGAATCACGGAGAAAGACGTTCTTGAAGCAGGAAAAGCGCTCGGAGCTTTCAGGGCAGGACACATAACTTTAGTGGAAGAGGCAGGCATAACGCTGAACGATGTTAACGAGATGTACATGTGTGGAGCAGCTGGAACATATGTGGACGCAGTAAAATCTAAAATGGTCGGCCAAATCCCTGCAACTTCAGAAAGAATATACCAGGTAGGCAACACATCGCTAGCAATGGCCGTAGACCTAGTCAGAGATCCAAGCCTCCTAGACAGGCTTCAAAAAATAGCCGACGAAATGAGAGCAAAACACGTGATGTTCGCAACAGCGCCAGTCTTTGAGTTTGCTTACTTGCAAGAGCTAGCATACTGGGACGAGGGCATGCCTTTCCAAATGTATAACCAGATGCTCAAATTTAAAAAAATCCAAGAGATACCGCCCCCATCAAAAACGACAAAAATTGAAAAGAAGCTTAAGCGTGACATTCCAGACGTTGGAGAAATGGGCTTAAAAGTGTTAAAGGAAATAGGTGTCACACTTGTTGCTGAGTTTGAAGGATGCACAGAGTGCGAAAAATGTGCTGAAGAATGTCCAGAAGACGCAATATTCTACGACTTCCCGAAGATTTTTGTATTAAGTGACCTCTGCGACGGCAGTGCTTGCGTCAGATGTGAAAAAGTGTGCCCAGAACACGTATTTAATTTCCACATGTTAGAACACAGCGCAGAAAAAATCGCGAAGAAGATGGAGGTAACCCAAGCAAAAACCTAAATCATTAAAAAATAGGCGATACACTTTTTTCCTTACTTTCTTCTTATTTTTTTGTTTTTGGATGAATGTGATAGATTAGTATAGATTTTCGCTTTTCTGAATCTGGTCATTGCCGCACAGCATGGTGGTAGGGCAGGTAAGACGAGGACGATATCAATCAGTACAGGCCTCTATGCTGTTCCCTTAAGCGAAAAGGGTGCGATGACATCCGCAAAGCGGCGATAAGCGCGAAGCTCATGCTGGCGAAAGGGATAACGCTAGCGGGCAAGTGACTAAACCCGTGCTTCTCCCTTGGTTGGACAAACAAGCGGAAACCACCCCTTTGAAAGGCTTGAAGAAAGAGGAGCAAGAACCAAAAAGCTTGTTAGGAAACGGCTTACCAACAGAGTAATCCAACTGCTTTAGCTGTTTGAGGAGGAGGTCAAGCACTTATCTTTTTAACTCATTAGTTAATGGGCGTGGTTTTTGAGTTCAAAATATATGTTTCTAGTTCCAAATACTTTTGAAATAGTTTCTTCCACGATCTGTTCTATTTGTTCATCTTTAAGCTCTCCTATTACCGCTAGTAATGACATCTCGCCTTCCTGAAATTCGTCGATGGATTTCCCGCTAATCTCAACACCTCTTTTCAAGTCTAATAGGCTTATTTTCATGACGCCTTCTGGCGTCTTGATGCTTGCTTTTATATGCCCTATCCTTTCAGAACCCAATTCCTCGGCCTTTTGCCCTATTATTTGTAACAGTTCGCTTACGGCATCCTTAAAACCGGATACTTTTTTTCCTTGGGGAAAATGAATCTCCACGCCATGAGAACCCATACCAGCTAAGCTTTTCGAATCTGCCTCTTCCTCTAGATCTGCTGGTTTTGTAAGGTCACTTAAGACCTCTTCCTCAAGAATTATTTCGAGTAATTCATCTACTCCCTCCTCATTTTTCGCAGAAATTGACATGATAGTAGCCTTAGGGTTTAATTGCTTTGCAGAAGTTTCTATAACTAAGAGCATTTGTTTAGAATCGATTAGGTCTTTTTTGTTTATCACTATTATTTCCGCATCTTCTATCTGTCTCCTGGTAAACCGTTCCATCTCCCTGAAAAGCTGCATAAAACGTCCTCCGTCAATCAACGTCATAAGGGGAGCCATTTCTATCTTCTCTTTTAACATTAACCCGTGCAGTATTTGCTTGATTCTTGAGGGAAAAGCCACACCTGTAGGCTCGATAAGGATCACGTCAGGGCCAAACTTCTCAGCTAGAACTGTAACAGTGCTCATTAAATCCCTGGATAAAGTGCAACAAATACATCCTTGAGTAATCTCCTTCGTTTCAAAACCATAATCCTCAATATACTTACCATCCACGCCAATTTCTCCTATCTCGTTTACTAATATTGCCACTTTCTTTTTGTATTTCGCTCCCAAAGTTTTTCCAATGTGGACAATTACGCTAGTTTTTCCAGAGCCTAAAAAACCTGCTATGATGGCTACTTTAACCAATTGAAAACCTCCTAATTTTTTCTTCAACTTTAGTAACGGTAGAATCTCTGCCAGGGAAGCCTTTACATTCTAATTTTAAGTCCTAACAAAGAACCTAAAATCACTTGTAATCTTCGGGTAGCTGCCCCATCATTTCCTATCGAGATCCTTATTGTAGCTGCCTCGAGCTTTCTAGGATCCGATGTTATCATATAACCCGACGAAGTTTTCTCGAAAAACCCTATTTTCGCGAAAAAATCTGCAGAACTAATGATAGTTTCCGCATCTATTTGCATTATTTCAGCGATTTCTTGGACGCTTATCGACTTTTTTGCCTTGACTACGACCTTTAACAATTGTCCTCGAATAGTTCCTAAAGCCTTGTATAAAATGTATTCCATTTCCTCTTCATCTATCTCTACATATTCCTCATCCATTTTTCCACCCTCATCGCGGAGGAAATTACCAAACTTTCGAATTCCGATTATTTAAACTTCCCCCTTCAAAAATCTTAAAGAAAAAACTCCTCCTTCAAAAAAAATAAACCTAAGTAAAGTTAGAGGTTTTTGTAGCGATGTTCTCATAAAAAAGCTTTATAAATCTTGTGTACAAGTAACCTAAAAGACTGTTAAGGGTGATATTTTTATGTCTGGAAGTGATATAAACCTAGCTATTAGTGGACTTCCATTCCCCATGTATTTCATTACAACTATGGATGAGGATGGTAAATCAAATATCATGACTGGTTGTTATTTTTGCCAAGCCTCTGAGAAGCCTCCGATGATAGTAATCGCTGTTCATCCTTCAAGATATACACATGAAATCATTAAGAAAACCGGTGAGTTCGTTATTAACGGAATTTTAGCTGATCCAACATGGAAAAAGCATGCAGAGTATTGTGGCAGCCATTCTGGGCGTGATGTGGATAAACTCTCTCAAATAAACCTTGAAACAGAGCCTGCAAATAAGGTAAAGCCCCCTTTAATTAAGAATGCTCATACAAACCTTGAATGTAAAGTTGTTGAGTCTCATGAAGTAGGAGGCCATACTATCTTTATAGCTGAAGTCATAGCGGCCCGAACAAATTACAAAAAACCTTTAATCCATTACTATGGAGATCTGGTGAATCTATAGCTTGCAACCATTCCTTTATTCATTTTTTTTAATTGAAACGCTGTTTTTTAGCCCTTATTTCCAAAAATCTGAGTGTAAACTGTTCTCTTTACCATAGAACCCAAATAAAACCGCGTAATTTAAAAGAAAGTTTTTGAGAGCTTTTCTATTGATGTTTTATTGTGACTTGATGGATAGCTGAAGATTATTTGATCTACTCCCAGTTTTTCAAGTTCTTTTATTCTTTCTTTTAGTTTGCTTACCGGGGAGCATAAGGCGAATTTTTCGGCGAGAAATACTTCGTATTTCCATATTTCTTCGAAATTCCCTTCTTCAAATATTTTTTTGATCTCGTCTATAGTTTCTTTCATTCCAAATTTTTCTTGTATCTCCTCTCGAATACTTATTGCTACAGTGGCAGTAGCCATCAGTAATCTTTTCCTGTTTTTCGTATCAGGACAAACCAAAGAAGGTCCATAAGCTACTGTGTAATTTTTATCCTTAAAGAGTTTAAGTGACCATTTAATAAAAGTGGGGTAAACATAGTTTAGTAATACGCCGTCTGATTCAGAACTTGCAAGTTTTATCATTTTTGGACCCGCTGCCCCCACAAAAACCGGCATATCTTTTGTGGCTTTATGCTCTTTTAAGCTTTTAATACACTCCCTAATCCTCTTCAAGAAATTTTTCTGTTCTAAGCCTACCGATTCTAAGTGGTGCCGGTCTCCCGGCCCAAGCCCTATGATAAACCTGTTCCCGTGAATCTCCTTTAAAGTTTGAAATGCTTTAATTATATGAATATCATTATAGAGTAAAGGGGATATAATCCCTAAGCCTATGGTTATTTTCTCCGTGTTTTCTGCTATGGCTGCTATTAGTTCGAAGGGTAGCGCAAAAGTTGGTGATTCCCCTACCCAAATATAATCAAATCCAACCCTTTCTGAAAGGCTTGCTTTTTCTATGGTTTCTTTCATAGGAAATTTTCCCCCAATGAAACTAATTCCATATTCCATTTTATCACGCTTCTGTAAAAGGTTTAAAGGCTGCTATAGCCTTTTTGGGTTCGCTGCCGTAGGGTGGTCCTATAATAAATTCTTGAAACCCTTCTTTTTGGTATTCTTTAAACGCCTCAATAATTTCTTCTTTGGATCCTGTGATGCAGAACTGGTCAAGGAGCTCTGGAGTTACCTTTTTACTTGCTTCTGTTATTGTCTCCGCCATACCACCATATTCTACTGCTTCATAGACCGATTTTATTGCTTCTATCTGTTCCTTTTGATCTTCAAGGTATTTTAATATGAAAGAGGGTAATGTTGAAATTATAGTAGCAACTATTTTTTTGGCTTGTTCCAATTCTTCTGCTTTTTCTGCTATCATAAGAGGGTTCCATAAAACTTTAGCTATTTCTTTTGGGTTTTTGCCAGCTTTTTCAGCAGCTTCATCTAATACCTTTACTGCTTGGAATAGGTATTTTTTGGGTCCGCTGAAAATCACGCCGTCTGCTAATTCACCAGCAATTGAAAGCAATTTTGGCCCCCTGACCCCGAAATATATTTCTGGAGGGGTTTTAAAAGGTATTTCAAGCTCATAGCCGTCTAAATCGACATAAAAGCCGTTATAAGTTACTTTCTCTTTATTGAAAAGCTTTTTAAGTACTGTGGTTGCTTCCCGTAAAACTTTCCCCGCTTTCTTAGGTCTTTTACCTGTTAGTTTTTCAATTTCAGGCGCACCGCCTATGCCGATCCCCAAAGTAAACCTTCCACCGCTTAGCTCTTGCATCCCTGCAGCTCCCGAAGCAATTAAAGCAACATTCCGAGCAAATAAAGCCGCAATACCTGAAGCAATAAGAACCCTCTGAGTCCTTAAAGAAATCAATGAAAGGTAAGTAAAAACCTCTCTCGAAAGCACATCTTCTCCAACAAAAATCCTATAATAACCGCTATCCTCCGCTATTTGGGCATACTCCAAACCATCTTTTATACGCATTCCAGTAGTAAGACCTAAAGAAATCCTCAAACTACTTTTCACCCCTCTAATTTACCGTAAAATCTTCTTGTTATATAGATTTGTAAGACATCCAGCAAGAAGGCCGGATATTATATCATCAAGGAAAGGAGAAAGTTTACCTATAATTCCGGGTTTCAGTCTCTCAAACTGGTTAAACTGAAAAATGGCCCGAGTACCTGCTAAATAGTTTGCCAAAGCCATTCCAAGAACTTCATCAGCAACAAGCGCAACTGTATCACTCTCATAATCCTTAATACTGAGGTTGGGAATCAATCCTCTAGAGCCATCTTCATCAAGCCTTAATCCCGCTAAAAGCAAGGAACAAACATTAAAATCAGACAAAGTTATCTTCAACTCCTCCTCCAAAGCTTCCCTTACCGCTTCCTTCGAATCTAGAGAACCGTCAACAGAAGGATGGGGCACAAAAACCTCAAGGGCAGCTTCAATAAGATCAGAAACCCTAATACCCTTCTCCTCAAGTATTTCAAAAATAGAACGACTCGTCAAAAATCCCACCTTTTCAAAGTACTAGCATCTTTTTACTTATCCTCTCCCCCTCTACTTTGTTGAAAAAGAGGGCTTTTCAATGCTTCAAAACAAATTTTAGAAACCAAAGACTTCGCTATCTTCCGGAAAGATTCCGTTTGAGGCGACTGTGGGTCCATCACTGCTAGGGGTTTACCACAATCCCCGCCGATCCTGATCTTTGGATCCAAAGGTATAGCTCCCAAAAACGGCACAACTAAACTTTCACTTGCTTTCTCTGCTCCACCATGATCAAATATCTCTGTAAGCTCACCACAATGAGGACACGTAAAATAACTCATATTTTCAATAATTCCCAAAATTGGAACTCCCAGCCTCTTAAACATGTTTAACGCCTTAACAGCATCCATCAAAGAA
>JAEOSI010000268.1 GCA_016840425.1 Candidatus Wukongarchaeum yapensis | reverse complement strand
GTATCTATAGGTACTACCGTAGTCTTCTGGCCATATTTCTGAGTCTTTTTCTGATACCTCGTTGTCTTTAAAGTGATCTTTTGCAATTTCTCGTAAAAGAGAATGTATGTTTGATCCTTCTTGTGCCATGATCTTTTTTCTGTAAGCGATTTGCTTTGGAACATCCATTCTTAGAGCCAACTCCCGATGAACTATTTTCCTCTGGTCATCATTTTGGCTTCTCACCTTGATTTTCGGCGAAATCTTCATTGCAGTTTGAATGAGCTCAAAATCCAAGTATGGTGCCCGAAGCTCTATACTGTGAGCCATTGTGGCTTTGTCATCTCTTTCAAAACAGTCAAGGTATAGTTTTCTGAGGTCTTCCCACTGTTTTTCGTGAAGCGATAAATAGCCTTCTTCTTTTATTACTTTCTTATACCAAGAGTAACCTCCAAACAACTCATCGGGTCCTTGTCCGCAAAAGAGCACCCTAAAATCGTCTTCGGAAGCCATTTTTGCACCAAGATACATCGGAATCGCTACTTCAACCTGTAACAAACCATCCATCTCTATAGATTCAATGATATCGGGTAAGGAATCTTCTATTATTTCTCTTGTAATATTCATAACCTTGAGATCTAGGTCTAAAGCACGAGCAGCTTCTCTAGCGTTTTCAATATCGGAAGAACCATTAACCCCAACGCAGTAACATTTGAGCTGGATCCTTAAATCCTTTAAATATTTGGCTACAAGAGTGCTGTCAACACCGCCTGAGAAAAGCATTCCAGCCCTTTTAATGCCTCTTGCACGTTTTTTGACTGCCTTTTTGAAAACCCTTTCATAGTCTTCTACAGCTTCTTCTAAGGTATCGATTGTGACAGCGGGTTTATCGATCTTAGTACCTTCATGTATTTTTACTCCCTGTTCGGTGATTTCTAGCAACTTACCAGGATCGAGACGATAGGTCTCAATACGGTTTAAAACTTTTTTTTCAGATGCAAAAGAAAATGGTATAGTTTTTGTAAAGTAAACAGGTTTTACTCCCAAAGGATCTCTAGCCAAAACTATTGAGACTCCATCAGTCACAGCAAAAGCATAAATAGCATCGATAAGATTAATGATTTTTTTAACCGCACTTATAAGATCCCCGTCATAAAACTCTTCGATCATGTGTACAAGAACTTCAAGGTTGCTTTCAGTATCCATATCATGTCCACTGATTAGATTCTTTGCTTCTTTAAAATTGTATATATCACCATCATAAACCAAAGCTAATAGCTTATCACAAGAGAAGAACGGTTGAATTTCAGCAGGTTTTCCGTCGATTTCTAGACTGGAGTGACCAAGAGAAATCTTTCCCGAATCTTTAACCGTAAAGAGCTCTTCCAAATTTTCAGCTTTCCAAGCCTTTCCGTCCAAATAAAGTCCGCAAGAATCCGGACCTCTATGCCGCATCTTATCTAACATACCTAAAACATATTTTGTATCAATAGAAAATGGGTTTAAGAACCCACAAATAGAACCCATAAAAAAAACACCCATAAAAAAACTCTTTTAGAAAGAGAAGTCAAGGATGACGTGTTTTTTTAAATATTTAAAAAACAGTGTCTGTTTCTTAAATCTCATTTTGATAGTAACCATCCCGACATATTTACTTTTTACAATATTATAAAAAAGTTTGGGAAAACCTATCTAGAAATAATTTTCGAGTATTTAAATGGGGTTAGGCTTAGTAATTTTTAGAACAGTTAATTTTTTCCAACACATAAAAAAAAGAAGCAACACATAAATCGATTCTTACTACGGAAGAGGAAGCACTTTTTGTGATCTCTTTTATGTTGAAAGCCTTGTTTGTAAGCTACAATTCTTTTACTGCAAAAAACCCTTGTGAAAAATATTCGTAAAGAACCCTTACAACATCCCTTTCATCTTTTATGGTAACAACAGATTGAGCAAACTTCTCCAAATTTCCAATCATCACTAAGACCTATTTATCAAATATTTAAGGCGAACAAAATCGTTTTAAAAAAGTCTCCCTCCAACACAGAAATCTAAAAAACTCCGAAAAAGAAAAAATTTAAAAATGTAAAAACCTAACTCTTTTAGGGGAGATCAATGTCTGTAGGAGGGACCAAAAAACTCCAAAGATTAGAAACAACGAATGAGCTACTCAGACTAGTGATTTTATGTTCAATTATTTTTTTGATTTTATATTTAACACTAATTTTTGGCCCTATAATGCTGTTAATTTTATTACTAATTTCAGGCCTAATCATGGCTTTATGCGGAGACTTTCTTGAATCTAGGCAAAAAACGGAAA
>JAEOSI010000001.1 GCA_016840425.1 Candidatus Wukongarchaeum yapensis | reverse complement strand
TTTTGAATTTTCGCGTTATATTTTTTTGGTTCTAGTTCCGATTCTCCTTCCATTTTACATGCCTACCATTACATGTGATTTTTAAAGGGGGTTTATAAACTATTTAAAAGCAAAGATTTATAAAAGTACCCTTTTCGCTAAAACTAACATGTTAAAAATAAAAAAATGAGATAGTTTTTTAAATAATTGGGAAAATTATGATAAAAGCTTGTTTTTGGAGTTGGTTCTTTGACTGTTAAAGTTAAAATTCCCTATGGAAGTTCTAAAGTATCTTTAGATATACCTGAAGAAAATTTTGCAGAGATCCTAAAGCCAGGATTCATCCCTGGAGTTGAAAATCCCCAGAAATTAATCGAGGAATCGATTAAAAATCCTTTGAACTCTAAGCCTTTGGAGGAAATTGTTTCCGCTGGGGATACGGGGGTTATGGTCGTAGATGATAAAACGAGGTCATCACCCAGTTATTTGATGGTGCCCATTCTGGCAAACTACTTGAACGAGCTAGGAGTTTCGGACAAGGATATTACCATATTGATTGCTACAGGTACTCATTCACCTATGAGGGATGAGGAAGGGATTATGAAACTTTTAGGGGAAGAGGTTGTGAATAGATTTAATATAGTTAGCCATGATTGTGATAACGCGGAGTTTGAGTTTGTAGGTACAACAAGTCGAGGAACCCCTGTAAAAGTTAACAAAATTTTTACTAGTGCAGATGTTAAAATATTGACAGGAGATGTAAATCTCCACTATTACGCCGGATACGGCGGGGGCCGGAAGAGTCTACTGCCAGGGATTTCTGCAAGAGAGACTATTTCTGCGAATCATGCGATGATGACTGATTGCTATGCGATCACCGGGAATCTTGGGGATAACCCTCTTTCGGATGATATGATAGAAGCTGCGAAGCTTGTGGGACCAGATTTTACGCTTAACGTTGTATTGAACACTAAAAAGGAGATTGTAGCTTCTTTCGCTGGAGACATGGAAACGGTTCTTTTGGAAGGTGTTAAAATTGTGGATAAAATGGCGAAGATACCGACAAAAGAAGCTGTGGACATATTGGTTATTAGTAGTGGCGGTTTTCCAAAAGACATAAACTTGTATCAGGCATTGAAAGCAGTGGATCAAGGGTTAGCTGCGGTAAAAGAAGGAGAAACAATTATTTTCTTAGCAGAGTGCAAGGAGGGGGTTGGAAACAATGTTTTTTTGGACTGGACATTGAAATATCGTACTTATAACGAGGCTATGAAAGCGATTAACGACGGTTTTTGTCTTGGAGGACATAAAGCGTTCTATCTTCAAAAGGCCCTATCAAAGGCACAGATTTATGTTAAGAGTAGTATGGATCCAAAGGAGTTAGAGGAAACTTTTATGTTAAAACCTGTGGACGATGTTCAGTCTCTTCTCCAAAAACTTCTCAATGAAAACCCTGAAGCGAAAATAAGCATTTTCCCTTATGGCAATGACTCCTTGGCAACTTTGAAGAAAAGGGAAGTAGTAACAAAATTAGTTCATTGACAAATAAAGGAGGGAGAATTGACCAGATAGTAAAAGATACAGAATTATCAAACTTCTTTTGCTGATTTATTTTTTATTTATTGTTTTAGTTATTTTGCTAGCTTTCTACTTTTATTGTAAATGCGTTGGATATCGTGTTGCTTATCGTCCATGTTGTTCCTGAGATGCGGTCATGGATGAATGCTTTTAGCGTTACTGATATATTATAGTTTCCAAGTCCGTAGTTTGTGGTGAAATAAGTCCAAGTATTTTTGTCGAATATAACGGCTGCCTTTATTGTTTTGTCACCGTGGAAGGTGTAAACTACGTTCCATTCGTAGGTGTATCCGGGATTTTTGTCTTCAAATGTTGGAAATAGATGGGCTTTTTTCATCGAATGTTGCCATAATCCATCATTATGCAGCTTTACAACCACATAAAAAACAAGAGGTACATTCTCAGGGGATAAAGTGTTCGTTCCACCGATGATTTCAGGTGTAATATCTAAGATTTCTACGCTTGGGGCATCATCTGAATCTGCAGCCATATTTCGAAGAGCGATGGGCGAGAGAGCAAATAGGGCTATCAAGCCTATTATTGCTAATTTTTGATTGAAGGAACGTTTTCTGAAAATGTCTAAAAAGCTTTTTCCCTCCGTTTTTTGTCCTTGTTTATTATTTTTATTACTCTCAGAGTTTTCATTTTCTGTTTCTAGATCTTCTATTCCTTCCAACACTATCAAAAATAAGAGAATTACAAAAATAATACTGATTAAGAGTATTATCCCAGCAGTTCCTTGAAGGGCTAAAGAGATTCTCCCCACCCATGGAACTCTGTGAACTACCACACCGTGAACTTCTTCATAAGGTACGCCCGGATAACCTTCGGCTATCCAATAAAGGTCAATTTGTCTATTGTTATCACCCTTTGTCAGATAGTAGTAATTCTCAGAATCCGTGTTATTTACGTATACAACGCGATGTATTATCGGTTCTGAACTATCAGGATTATTAAAAACAATAACGTCGCCTACTTTAATTTCATCAGCTGGAACCTTTTTTATTACAAGAAGATCGCCGAACTCATAAGTCTCCGACATGCTACATTTTCCGAATTGATCACGGTTGCTTATAACTACCAAAGGATTTTTTGATCCGTAGTGGTTTTCTAGGGCGACGGTGACGAGGTAAGTTGTCCCCACTGCAAGCCCTATTATTAGGAGTATTTCTAAAGTGGTTCTCAGATATTTACCGTTACTCTTTGAATGGGACATTTTTGAACACCAGATCCGTTGAGAAAGTAGTTTATTATTAGAGTTTATTAAAATTGTTATTTGATTAAACTATCTCTAAAGAGTCTCAGAATTTCATAAGGGATCTCATCTTTACAATTAAGAGGTCAAAAATGTTAATTTTTTGCTTTTGTGGCGAAATTTATTAGATATAGCTTATCAGGTTTGTCATGTTATGATATGGTGATGGGAAGCAAGAAAAATTTTCGATCACGAGCTCACTATTAACCCCTGTGGATCTAACTCGGCTCAAGGGTACATGACCGGGGTGGTATTGCATGTTGAGTTTTGGATAAAGGACTGGTCTGAGGAGGAAAAAGAAGCGTATAGAAAATCCCACCCAAAGCCTACCGGGTTCGGATGGTATAGGAAATCTTTGACAGGAGAGGGAGAGCCTGTGTGGATACCTATGGATAAGGATGAACTCCACGTTTACCGGGTAGTGAAAAAATCACTACCAAGCGAAATGGAAAAGAAAAGAATGTAAGAAAGTAAAGAGGTCTGGGATGAATGTACTGGAAAAATCTGGGATAATATTTTAGCGTAAATGTTTTAAATGGTGTTATCTTTTAAGTGATAACCTTTATTTTAAAAGAAATTGAGTACATATAATTTTTTATATACGAATCTCGCAAATAGTTTATAAACGAGTTAATAAATAAAAGAAATCAATAAAAAGTAATTAAAAAGTACTGGAAGCGGTGGTTTTGAGTAAAGCTAAGCTTGAAATGGACGAAATCGATCGAAAAATAGTTTCTATCCTTGAGAAAGACCCTGAAATATCACAAAATGCCATAGCTCAACAGGTAGGGATTTCGCAGCCTTCGGTGGGTGTAAGGATACGGAAGCTCAAAAAGATGGGAATAGTTTCTACCTCTTTGGGGATAAACTTCAAAAAATCGGGGCTTTATTTGGCAAAGGTGGACTGTACTGCAACCAACACGATAAACATTTTGCGGCAATTTGAAAAATGTCCCTATTTCCTTAACGGATTTGTTATAGCGGGAAAAAACAATCTATGCTTGTTTTTTGTAAGCGAGGATATAGCGACTTTAGAAGCGATTGTAGACGGACATTTTAGGTGTAACCCAGATATTCAAACGGTTGACTTTGGAATCGTTATCACAAGTAATAAGGATCAAATTTTACCTATTAAATTGGAGGTAGAAAAAGCTGATAAAGCACCTTGTGATGCTAACTGTGGTGAATGTTCATATTACGACCTTGATCGTTGTCTGGGGTGTCCGGTAACAGGTCATTATAGGGGATCATTTTGGTGAGGGTTATATACCAAAACATTTTTGGATAAAAAATGTTTTACAGGAGGAACCAAGATCAATCATATCAAATAGGTCCCCAAAGGGAGATCCTCGGGGCTTAGGAAGTTGTCCTTCCAGCGTTACTCTGTCATATTCTGTATACGGCCCAATTTTTAAAAATTTAGTTTCTCCCTCCTTTTCTTCCTTAAAAGTTGCTTTTTTAACATCTTCTTTCATTTAGTGGACCGGTAATTTTTTCTAGGTTTTCTTTTGAGAGAAACTCGTAGTCTGTTGGGGATTGTAGACTTATAAGGACTCTACGGGCAAATGTTTTACAGGAAGGATAGTACAAAACCCGCAATCATAATGGGGTATTTTCCATATTTTTGGTCACAAGTGAGATAAAACCGGTTAACGTGGTTATATTATTTTTATTGGATTGGTTTTCCTGTATTTTCATCTGTTTTTATGCCTTCAAGTTTTTCGGCGGTTTTCTGAAAATCTTCTGACTTTAGAGTTTTTATGAATAAATTTACACCGGGTTTGTCCATGCTGTCATTGAGTATGAGAAAGTCGTATTTTTCTTCTTTTAGGGGTATAAATTCTAAGTTTTCGTAAAACATCAAGGCGGTTTTAATAGCTATGCCTATGTCTGCTTTACCCATGGATACAGCGGAGGCCACGGCGCTGTGGGTTTTTGCTTCGACTTCGTAACCTTTTATTTCTTTTGTGAGTTCTTTTAGTTGGGTGTTTCTTTTTTCGGCTATTTTTTCTAAGAGCATGTCAAAGAGAATACGGGTTCCTGATCCAGGGTTTCGGTTTATGAAAAAGACTCCTTTTTCGATAGCGTCTTCTAAGCTTTTGATATTTAGAGGATTATCTTTTCTGATAATAAGGCCTTGAAGACGTGAATAGCCCCGTATCAAGGTAGCTTTCTCTTTTAGAGAATAGGTTTCTAGGAAGGGTTTATTGTATTCCCCTGTTTTTAGGTCGAGGAGGTGAATTCCCGAGATATCTGTCTGTCCTGCGGCTATTGCGCGGATTCCGCCTTCGGAACCGACGTTAATTGCCTTAATTTTTAAGTTAGGATCTTTTTCAAGCATGGATTCAAAGATGGTGTTAACACAGAAGTCGTTGCTTCCGATGAAGATGAGGTCTGGGAGGGAAAGTTCGCTAAATAGTTGAACGTTTACCTTCTCTCCCTCTTCGATGAACTGTTTTTCTGGGGGGATTTTTATATAACCGTCAGCTTCTGCTAATGTGCTTATAGCGCCGCTTCCTTTAAGGATGGGGTAAGCTTGAAGTTTTTCATGCCTGTTTATCAGGTGTACTGGTTGGAGGAGGGTTCGGCCGCTTTCGGTATTAATTTTTATGGCCATCTTGGCTTTAAGGGTGGCTTGGGGGGTTTCCATTTTTCCGGATATTTGACGGATTATGGGGGCTACAAGAAGGGTGAAAACTGTTAAAGCTGAGGTGGGATAACCCGGTAGTCCAAAAACGGGTTTTCCACTGATTATGGCAATAATAGTTGGTTTCCCTGGCTGGACGGAGATGCCGTGGACAAGGATTCCTGGCTCGCCAATCTCGTCTAAAACCCTGTAAGAAAAGTCACCTAGACCCTTTGAAGTTCCCCCGGAGAAAATTATTATGTCGGAAAAAGTCAAAGCTTTTTCAATTTTTTCTCGAAGTTGTTCTGGATCATCCTTAATAATTCCGAGAAAAACAGGGTCACCTCCGCACTCTTCAACGGAAGCGATTATTGTTCCAGCGTTAATATCATAAATTTTTCCCGGAGATAGTGGTTTTCCTGGTTCAACTATTTCGTTTCCCGTAGAGATTACGGCGACTTTTGGTTTCTTATAAACGGGGACTTCGCAAAGTCCTATGGCGGACAAAACCCCTATCTCCCTCGCAGAGAGAACAGTGCCTTTGCGGATTAGAAGCTCTCCTGCCATGATATCTTTTCCTGCAGGATAAACGTTTTCTCCAGGGGAGACTGGTTTGTAGATAAAAATTTTATCCTCTTTTCTATCGGTATATTCGACCATGACTACAGCGTTGGCTCCTCGTGGCATTACAGCTCCTGTAGCAATGCCTAAACATTTCCCTGCTTCCACTTCGATTTTTGGGATTTCCCCAGCACCTATTTCTCCTATAATTTCGAGGACCACAGGGTTTTCTTCATCTGCTCCCCATGTGTCCCTTGATATTACGCCGTAGCCGTCCATTGCAGCCCTATCAAAGGGAGGAACATCTATTTTTGATCTTATATTTTCTGCTAAAACACGGCTGTAAGCTTCAAAAATTGGAACGGATTCGACGGTTTTTGATGGTGAAAAATGTGATAAAAAACGGTTTTTTGCCTCTTCAATACTGATTGTTTCTAAAAAATACTTCCTACTATTTTTTGGGTTGCTCAAAGCAAAAAATCCCCTTGAAATATGCGTTTTATGAATAAAACAGTATAATTTTTAATAGGCACAATTTTAAACCTTTGCAGATAGTTAAGAGATTAGGATGTTGTTTTTCATGTTTTTCCAAGCGGATTATCCTGTTTCAGGCGGAGAAATAGTTGAATACGTACGTAAATGCGCAGTCCTTGCCTGTTTGTTAGAGGCTAGTATGCCGAAACCTGGAAACATATCGCCTTTCCATAACTCTCATGATACACGGTATTCGCACTTTTTAGCAAGTTCAGTAGCCATTGATTCAGCAGTTACGGAGGCGGCGATAAAGGGAGTGGAAACGGTTAGAAATAAGCAAGATCCAAGCAGGATAAAGATGGGATCCCTTATATTTGACGCGGTTTCTTCCACAAAGAAGTGGCATAGGGGAGGAAACACTAATCTGGGCATTATATTACTTCTTATACCCTTATGTGTAGCTTCTGGGATAAGCTTGATTAGAAGGGAGGGTATTGTAGGTATAAGGCGGGGATTGGAGGAGGTTTTGAGGGCTACAACAGTAAAAGATTCAGTGTATGTTGTCAAGGCGATTAATGTTGCTTCTTGTGGAGGTCTTGGATCTGTTCCTGAATTTGATGTTTGTGATGAAGAAAAAACTCTTTGGGAGTTACGTGAGAAAAACGTTTCTTTGCTTGAGCTGTTTCAAGTGAGCGCTTCTTGGGACAATATTTCCCAAGAATACGTTTCCGCCTTTGATATAACGTTTAGTTACAGTTATCCGGTTTTTATAGAAGCCTATAATTCATCAGAGGGAGATGTTGAAAAGGCAATTTTACAGTGTTTTTTGGAATTATTAGCGGTTTATCCAGACTCCCTTATTGCACGAAAGTTTGGTATAGAAGTTGCTGAACAAGTTTCAGAAAAAGCATCAGAGATAGTGAGAGCTGGGGGAATATTTGAACCAAAAAATTTTCAAAAAATATCAAAATTTGACGACTATTTATGGAGTAACAATCATAATCCAGGGACAACGGCAGACCTTGTCACAGCAGCAATTTACCTAGGGTTGGTAGCCGGTATAAGACCATAAAGTTTAACGGATAATTTTTTTAGTGTGTTTTTGTTTTATAGGAGACCAGTTTTAAAGAGAGATCTCTTAGTTTGCGAGGAGTTTTTTGTGGCTAAGCGTAAGGTTTGTGTTTTGGGTGCCACGGGTACTGTAGGTCAGAGGTTTTTGAGCTTGCTTGAAAATCATCCTTGGTTCGAGGTTGTAGAGATCACCGCGAGCGAGCGATCAGCTGGAAGGAGATATGAAGAGGCGGCTAATTGGATTTTACCAGGGGAAGTGCCGGAGTATGTGAAAAAGATGGAGATCTCGCCCACCAATCCAGAGATTGTTGAGGGAGTAGATATTCTTTTTTCTGCATTGCCTTCTGATGTTGCTAGGAAAGTTGAGATGAAGTTTGCTTCAAAGGGCATGGTTGTTTCGAGTAACGCTAGTGCTAACAGAATGGAGCTTGATGTGCCATTGGTTATTCCCGAAGTTAACCCGGATCACCTTTCATTGATCGATATTCAAAAGAAAAAAAGAGATATGGACGGATTTGTGGTTACTAACCCTAATTGTACGACTATACCTCTTGCCATGGTTTTAAAACCTCTTAATGATGTGTTTGGCGTTGCTGAGGTTTTTGTAGCGAGTATGCAAGCTGTATCCGGCGCAGGCTTGCCAGGTGTTGCGAGTTTAAACATTTTTGATAACGTTATTCCTTGGATTTCTGGAGAAGAAGAAAAAGTGGAAAAAGAAACCCTAAAACTTCTCGGTAAAGTTGGTTCTGAAGGCGCTGAGCCAGCAGGGTTTAAAATTGCTACTTCTTGCAATAGGGTTCCTACAATAGACGGACACTTGGAGTGTGTCTTTGTAAGGCTTGAACGAGAAGTAAATCTAAGTGAAGTGGGAAAAATTTTGAGGAATTTTAGGGGAGAACCTCAAGATTTAAAGTTGCCCATGGCTCCTGAAAATCCTATAATCGTGCGAGAAGAGGTTGATAGGCCTCAGACAAGGATGGACAGAGATGCTGGAAAAGGCATGAGTGTTTCAGTTGGAAGGATTAGGAAAGGCGTGGACGAAAAAAGTATCCGGTTGGTTTTGCTAGGCCATAATACTATTCGTGGTGCAGCAGGTGCAGCTTTGCTGAATGCAGAGCTTGTTGTGGCAAAAAGCATGGTTTAAGTGATAAAAGCAAAAAACATAATAATTAGGGATATTCCCTATCTATGGGATTGCTTAAAAATAGAAACTTTTAGAAAAACGCCATAGTTGAAAAGTTTTAGGGTGATTATTTTGGTACTTTCGGGTAAGCAACTGCGTCTTAGTAGGATTTTAGAGAATGGTAAGACTGTTATTATCCCTATGGATCACGGTGTAACCGTGGGACCTGTCAAAGGCTTAGTGGATATTGAAGATACTATTAATAAAGTGGTTGCTGGAGGCGCTACCGCTGTTCTTTTCCACAAAGGGATTTTACGCTCTCTAGATAAGGCGCCTTCCTGCGGCGTTATTGTGCATTTATCAGCCAGCACAAACCTTGGACCAGAACCAAATTTTAAGATCCAAGTAGGTACTGTGGAGGAAGCCTTGAAGCTTGGAGTTGACGCCGTTTCTATCCATGTTAATGTTGGAAATGATATGGAGCATGAAATGTTAGAAATCTTAGGAGAGGTTGCGGGAGAATGTGAGGAGTTTCAAGTGCCACTTTTAGCAATGCTCTATCCACGAGGACATGATATTGAAGACCCTCATGATCCTAAGATAACAGCACATGCTGCCCGTATTGGAGCGGAGCTTGGAGCAGATATAGTTAAAACTCATTATACGGGTTCCCCTGAAAGCTTCAGAGAGGTTATTAAAGGCTGTCCTGTTCCTCTAGTGATGGCTGGCGGTCCGAAAACTAAGACTGACAGAGAATGCTTGGAAATGATTAAGGGTGCTATGGATGCGGGTGCAATCGGCGTGGCTATGGGTAGAAATGCGTTCCAGCACGAAAATCCAACAGCAATTGTGAAAGCGGTAAGAGCAATAGTGGTAGATGGTGCTACTGTAGAGGAGGCTTTGGAGTTCTTAAAATAAAGAAACATTATATGGAGAGAAAAGATTTGAAAGAAAAAGAGATTTGTGTGGATGTTACAGGAGTTTCTAAATTAGATGAAGAGCTTGTTAGGCATGTTGTGGGGATTGGAGTTAAAAAGTTTATTTCTCCAGATCCAACAATTTCAAAAGATATCAAGGAAATTGGAGGAAAAGGAGTGGAAGTTTGGTCTGTTGAAGGGGAAAATACAGATTTAAGGCTCGTGGAAGGGTTTGACCTGGATAAAATTGAAACAGTCAAACAAGATCAGCGAGTAGGAATAAGAATAAATATAGCATCAAAAGCAGATGAAGAAAATATTGTAAAAGCTGCTAAAATGGGTGCAAGTGTTATCGTAGTTTCTGCCACTGATTGGAAAGTTATCCCCATTGAAAATCTTATCGCAGAACTTCATAAGAGTGACACAGAGCTATTTTTTGTGATTAAGGACGCTCAAGAAGCAAAACTTATGGCAGAAACCTTGGAGTTAGGAGTAGACGGTGTTGTAACGAAGCTTTCAGAAAAAGAGAATATAGAAGAAATTTTCAATGCTTTGCGTCCAGCTGAGGAATTTTTAGAGTTAACTCCCGCAAGAATAGTGGAGATTAAACAGGTTGGAAGCGGTGATAGAGCTTGCATAGATACCTGTTCTCTTTTGAGGATAGGTGAAGGCATGCTTATAGGTTCTCAGTCAGCTGCCTTTTTCTTAGTTCACAGCGAAAGCATTGAAACAGAGTTTGTAGCTTCACGTCCTTTTAGGGTTAACGCCGGACCTGTACACGCTTATATTTTAATGGCTAATGGAAAAACAAAATATCTCTCAGAGATCAGTTCAGGAGATGAAGTGCTTGTAGTTGATGCGGACGGAGCCACGCGTAACGCTATTGTAGGAAGGTCAAAAATAGAGAAGCGCCCACTACTATTAATCAAAGCGAGGGCAGGGGATTTTGAGATGAGCACGCTTTGTCAAAATGCCGAAACTATCCGTTTGGTTACAAAGGACAAAGAACCCATAGCCGTAACAGAGCTAAAGGAAGGGCACGAAGTACTTGTTCATCTGGCGGGAAGTGCTCGGCATTTTGGAATGGCAGTGGAAGAAGAAACAATAATCGAAAAATGAATGAAACATTAAAGAGAAAGATTATCGGAGTACGCGAGTGATGAAGCATCGCATTTGCGCAACTATCGCCGAAACAAACGCTTTAGAGGCACTAAAACTAGCATCAATAGGGCAAAAAATGGGCGCAGACTTAATAGAGTATAGATTGGATTTTTTAGAAAGGAAAAATTTTGAAAAAGATGTCTCAGTTATCGGCAATCTAAAAGAACAGGCTGAATTACCTGTTATTTTTACTGTTCGTTCAAATAAGGAAGGGGGAGTATGGGAGGGGAGTGAAGAAGAACGATTAAACATCATTGAGACTTGTATTGATACCGCCCCTGCTTATGTCGATATAGAGCTTACACTAGATATAGAAGATATATCCAAACTTTGTTTAATGGCTAAAAAAAACGATGTTTCTGTTATCCTTTCCCGACACTACGAAAATATGCCCCCATTAAAACAGCTTATCAGTGATCTAAAAGAAGCAAAAGCGTTAGAAGCTGATGTAGTAAAAATAATCCCCACAGCAAAAACCTTAGAAGATAATCTGGAAATATTAAAACTCCATAGCTCCGCCAAGGATATCGGCATAAAAATTATCGCTTTTTGCATGGGTAAATACGGCGTTCTTTCAAGAATGCTCTGCTCCTTTTTCGGATCGGAATTTACTTATGCAGGAGTTAATAAAGTCGTAGCTTCAGGACAACTCATGGTCGATAGCCTGCGCATGATACTAGACGGTTTAAGCCACATAGTAGAAAGTAAATAATAGCTAAAAATTATCGCCTTTTAGAGGTTCTTATATGCCCATAACGAGTAAAACTGTTGCTTGCGCAGTAATAGGGGATCCGATACATCATTCCCTTTCACCTGATATGCATAATGCCGCTTTTCAACACCTAGATCTAGACTATGTTTATTTGGCTTTTAGGGTGCAAAAGGAAAATTTAAGTGAGACGATTTCAGGGTTTAAGGCGCTGAATTTTTGCGGTTTTAATGTGACGATACCGCACAAGGAAGAGTGTATTAAGTATCTTGATGAGGTGGATGAAACTGCTTTAAAAATAGGGGCTGTAAACTGCGTGGTAAATGAGGATGGAATCTTTAAAGGTTATAACACCGATGGTATGGGGGCACTTAGGGCTGTTACGGAGGGAGGGTTTGAATTGGATGGAAAAAGGATCGTTATTTTGGGTGCAGGGGGGGCTGCAAGGGCTATTGTGTTTACTTTCGCTAAGTTTGCGGGTAAGATAACTGTTCTTAATAGGACTTTCCAAAGGGCGAAAAGGTTAGTAGAGGACATTTTAAAAACAGTGAAAATACCTATAATTGCAAAAAAATTGATTTATGAAGATTTAAAAGCAGCTATTTTAGAAGCAGAATTATTAGTGAACACAACGTCTGTAGGAATGTATCCACACACAGAAGAAACCATCGTTCCTCAAGAACTACTCCATGAAAAGTTAACCGTTTTTGACATCGTATACAATCCTCCAGAAACAAGGCTTCTACGGGAGGCAAAATCTGTTGGACTGAGAGCGATTGATGGAATAGAAATGTTGGTTTATCAAGGGGCAGAAGCTTTTGAAAAATGGACAGACAAAAAGGCACCAATAGAGATCATGAAAAAAACAGTTTTAAAATCCTTAAAAAAGGAATAATTCACAAAAAATAGGAAAATGGCGGAAGACGAACACAAAATGAACTCGTTTTTTGTTGATACGTCTCCCTTTCGGTTATAATTTTGACAGGTATCTGATTAGATTGTGGCTTGAGAGAATACCTACCACATCTTCCACATACATTACAGCAACAAATATTAACCGGTTTTTCAGCATCAATTTTGTTGCTTCTACTATATCTTACAAGCTTGAAACTTTTATCAAGGGTGACATTGCCTCCCCGATAAGGGTTTCCTCCGCCTTCCCTATTCCCCAAACTCTATCAACTAAATCATGAAACGTGAACATCCCTAAAAGTTTTCCTTTTTTAGTAACTATAACTGAACCTCCAACCCTTTAGAGTGGAGAGTATGTCAGTTATAGTAAAGCCTGTACATCTCTTATAATAGAAGACTTTAAACTCTACAAAATAATGTAGAAAAATGGTTAACCACACTCTGATGGACGCGATAACGGTTCCTGGTCGCGAGAAGGTTTTTATGTAACTGTTTTTGAGAATGAAGTTGAATAGATTTTTGGGATGTGTTAAGGATTGGTTGGTTATAGGAGTCATTCTGCTGTCTCTGTTGTTAATGCGATTGCTACTTGGAGGGGTGCTGCTTTGGGGGTGGATTTGTGGGCCGAGGCAGAGGCTGTTGTTTTGAGTGAACCTAGGATAGAGGGGGAGGTTTTAGGGGATCCTTCTGTAGACACTATTTTGATCGAAAAAGCTGCTTTAATAGTTTTGAAAAGATTTAATTTGATGGAGGAAGTGGGTGTTAGGGTTGTTACTAGGTCTAATATTCCTGTGGCTCGGGGTCTGAAAAGTTCGAGTGCTGCAGCTAATGCTGTGGTTTTAGCTGTTACAGGTGCTTTGGACGAGGAAATCGATGATTTAGAAGCGGTTAATTTGGGAGTTGATGCTTGTGTTGACGCAAGGGTCACGATTACCGGTGCTTTTGATGATGCTTGCACCTCGTTTTTTGGAGGACTAGTGGTTACCGATAATCGTGAGAGAGAAATTTTGTTGAGGGAGATGTTTAGCGAGGATTTTGAGGTTTTATTAAAAATTCCTTCAAAAAAGGTTAAAACCGTAGACACTAAAGAGAAGCCTTTGTGGGTTTTTAAAGATCTTTTTCTTCAAGCTCATGGGTTTGCTTTAAAAGGACGAGTGTGGGAAGCGATAACTTTAAACGGTTTATTATGCGCTGTCGTTTATGGGTTAGATACAAGGTTTATTGTTGATGCTTTAGCGGCAGGAGCCCTTGCAGCGGGAGTTAGTGGCACTGGACCTACCATGTTTGCCGTAACTCCTTTAGGGGAAGGGGACGCTATAATTGATGTGTTGGAGAGATTTTCTGGGGAGACTTTAAGGGTAAAGATAAATAATGTAAAGGCTGGGCGATTTTTATAAAAAAGTAAAAAATATTAAAATTAAATTTAAACTGTTTTTGGTTGAGAGTAGGTTTTATTTATTTTCCGTTTTTTGGATTGTTGGTGTGTGCCTTTTATGAGTAGTGTGATAATTTATCCTGCTAATAGGTTGTTTGGGGAGGTTAGGGTACCTTCTTCTAAAAGTTATACCCATCGGGCAGTGATTCTGGCTAGTTTAAGTGAGGGAGTTTCTAGGATTTTTAACCCTCTTTTTTCTCGTGATACTTTGGCTACGGTTAAGGCTTGTAAAGCTTTTGGGGCTTCAATAATGGAAAAAAGGGGAGAGGAGGGTGAAAAGTTATTGGAGGTTTGTGGGTTTGGGAAGATTGAGCCCCCAGAGGATGTTATAAATGTTGAGAATTCGGGGACTACTTTGAGGATTATTACCGCTGTTGCGGGTTTATCTCCAGGTGTTACTGTTTTAACGGGGGATGATTCTATTAGGAAACGGCCAATGCAGCCGCTTTTGGATGCGCTTCAGCAGCTTGGGGTAAAGGCTTGGAGTACGAGGGATAATGGTTTGGCGCCTATAGTGGTTGAAGGAGGGGGTTTTAGGGGTGGGGAAGTGACTATTAGAGGTGATGTTAGTTCTCAATTTATTACGGCTTTGCTTTTGGTCACTCCTTTGGGTGAGCGTGATTGCAGTATTAGGATTTTGGGAGATCTTGTCAGTAGTCCTTACATTGAGATAACTTTGGAGATGCTTGATCTTTTTGGTGTTAAGGTTGAGAGGGAAGACTGGGGGTTTTTTATTCCTGCGACTCAGAGGTATAATCCTGTAAATTTTTATATTCCAGGAGATTTTTCTTCTGCTGCTTTTTTGATTGCTGCGGCGGCGGTAACCGAGTCAAAGGTTAAGCTTTTAGGGCTTAAGACGGATAGTGTTCAGGGGGATGCGAGGATAGTTGATATTGTTAGGGAGATGGGGGCCAAAGTTTCAGATTGTGAAAGTGGTATTATTGTTGAGGGGAAGGGTGAACTTAAGGGTGTTGAGGTTAATTGTAGGGATACACCGGACTTGGTGCCGGTTTTAGCGGCTCTCGGGGCTTGTGCTAAAGGGGTTATGATTTTGGAGGGGGCAGAACATGCGAGGGTTAAGGAGAGTGATCGGATACATGGACCTGCGGTAGAGTTGGTTAAGATGGGAGTAAAGCTGGAAGAAAAGAAAGATGGGATGGTTACCTGTGGGGGGGAGGAGATTAAGGGAGGTGTTAAGGTAGAATCGTATGGTGATCATAGGATGGCTATGGCTTTAAGCGTTGCAGCCCTTAAAGCTCGTTATCCTGTGGAGATAAAGGATGCAGAGTGTGTTGATGTTTCTTATCCTGGGTTTTGGAATGATTTCGAAAAGCTTGGTGTTAAGATTGAAAGAAGAGATGATGGGGGTTTTGGTTAATGGATGGGAATAGTTTTGGGAAATTTTTCAGGATTACGACTTTTGGAGAATCTCATGGGAAATGTGTAGGAGTTGTGGTCGATGGATGTCCTGCTGGTTTGGCTTTAAAAGAGGAGGATATTCAGAAGGAGTTGGATAAGAGGAGACCTGGACAGTCAGGGATTAGTACGCCGCGAAAAGAAAGTGATCTCGTCCAAATTTTGTCGGGAGTTTTTAATGGTTATACCACGGGCGCGCCTATTTGTGCCCTTGTTTGGAATAAGGATGTTGATTCGAGTTTTTATACTCGAATAAGATTTACCCCAAGACCCGGTCATGCAGATTATACAGCCTTTGTAAAATACGGTGGATTTTCAGATTATAGGGGCGGTGGGCGTTTTTCTGGTAGGATTACTGTTTCTTTTGTTATAGCGGGAGCCATAGCAAAAAAATTGCTAAGAAAAGTTTTAGGAGTTGAAATTTTAGCCTACACTGTGCAGATAGGTGATATTAAAGCTAAAGATATGAGCATTGAGGAGATAAAAGGTCAGATCGAGAATAATCTAGTTAGATGTGGAGATCCAGAAGCTGCAAAAAAGATGGTTGAGCTGATTGAAAAGGTAAAGGAAGAAGGGGATAGTGTGGGAGGCATTATAGAATGCATTGCTTTAAATGTTCCTCCTGGCTTAGGAGAACCTGTTTTCGATACGGTAGAGGGCGAATTAGCTAAGGCGATTTTTGCAGTACCGGGAGTAAAGGGCGTGGAATTTGGTGCTGGGTTTAAAGCAGCTGTCATGAGGGGTTCAGAGCATAATGATCAGTTTTACGTTGCAGAAGATGGGAATATAAAAACATTTAATAATAATTCTGGAGGCATACTTGGCGGCATAACTAACGGGGAACCCCTTGTTTTACGAGTTGCGATAAAGCCTACCGCTACAATTGGAAAACCTCAGAAAACTGTCGACCTTAAGACGAAGAAAACTGTTGAGATTTTAGGGAAAGGAAGGCATGATCCTTGTATAGTACCAAGAGCTGTCCCAGTAATAGAATCAGTGATAGCGTTTGCGTTGACGGATTTAGCGATAAGGATGGGGCTTATAAATCAGGTAATAAAACTCAAAGATGGTTAGAATTGCTACAGTGAACTGCTCTTACCTATTGGAAGGAGCTTCCTGATTCAACGACTGAACATGCCAAGATCTCTCTCGGTAAAGGTTCTATCTCCACAGGCGTAAATTCGGACAATCCTTGCCCTAACACTTCTTCTAAACCTTTTTTCAAGACTACAAAAGCGGAGTTGTAGTCTCTATCAATTTCTAAACCACAGTAAGGACATTTATGGGTTCTTACAGCCAAGCTTTTCTCCACTTCTTTACCGCATTTATAACATTCTTGCGTAGTTACTCTTGAATTCACTTTTACAACCGTCTTACCAGCTCTCTCAGCCTTGTAAGACAGAAATTGAGCGAATTTGTACCAAGAGGAATCCATTATATTTCGAGCATTATAACTAATCCTTATCAAACCGTTTACGTCTAATTTTTCAACGGCTATAAAATCATAGTTATCGATTAAAAAAGAGCAAAAAACTCTAGAAAAAAACAAGAAATAAGAGAAAACCATGATTCACCCGCAAAAAACCATGTAAAACGAAAACACCCCAAAAAAATAGAAACAAAAATAAACCCATTATAAGAAAGATACAAAAATCAAAAACCCGTTTTCCACAAAGAAAAACGAAAAACAAAACGGAAAAAGAAGAACAACCCCCTACAGTAAAACAAATAATTAATGAGTTCCATAAATTAAATTAATAGTAAACTAATTTTTCGATGAGGACAAATCATGGAAACAAAAACAAACATCCAATCAAGGCGTTCAGTGTTATTGTTCAAAGTAGTAGTAGTCGGGCAAGGTGGTGTGGGAAAAACTTCCCTCGCAAGAAGATTTTGTGAGGGCAGGTTCTCTACTAGTTATCAGCCGACCCTTGGCTTAGACCTTTTCTCTAAAAATTTAACCATAGGCGATCAAAAAATCAAACTTCTCATCTGGGACACGGGCGGACAAGAAAAGTTGGGACAACTCAGACCATATTGGTATCGGGGTGCTACTGGAGGAGTTATAGTTTTTTCTCTATGTGAAAAGAACAGCTTTTATAACGTTGAGAAGTGGTTGGATGAACTGAAGATTTATACAACCCCCGGAATACCAACATTTTTGGTAGGCAATAAAAGCGATCTTAAAGATCAGATAGAGGTATCGACAGTAGAGGCAGAAGAATATGTAAAGAAAAGAGGCATGGAGTACTTCGAAACCTCGGCTAAAGATGGGACAAACGTGGAGGATGTTTTTAAGGTTCTGGCAAAAAGGATCCGAGAAAACGCAAAAATATGAAAAAAGAGCAATTTTAAAAGAAAAGAATTCATTATCTTTTCCTTTTTATGTTATTCCTTTTTTTGGGGTTTTTTTGGCGGGGGGCATAGAGCGTTTTAAGTTGATAGGTTAATAGGCATGATCGGCATAATCTCCAATCATAATACCTAAAAGAAAAAGAGAAAATACTGATATTCTGTTAACCTTCGCAAAGTAAATAATTAACGTGTTCTATATATCAATGTACTAAACTAACTGTTTTCATGAGGACAAATCATGACAACAAAAACAACCACTAAAAAAAAGCACAAAGAGGTTTTGTTTAAAGTAGTGGTAATCGGGCAAGGTCGGGTGGGGAAAACTTCCCTCGCAAGAAGATACTGTGAGGGCTCATTCACTACAAGTTATCATACGACCCTTGGCTTAGATCTTTTTTCTAAAAGCCTAACCATCGGCGATCAAAAAATCAAGCTTCTTATTTGGGACACGGGCGGACAAGAAAAGTTGGGACAACTACATTCTTTTTGGTATCGGGGTGCTACTGGAGGAGTTATAGTTTTTTCTCTATGTGAAAAGAACAGCTTTTATAACGTTGAGAAGTGGTTGGATGAACTGAAGAGTTATACAACCCCCGGAATACCAACATTTTTGGTAGGCAATAAAAGCGATCTTAAAGATCAGATAAAGGTATCGACAGTAGAGGCAGAAGAATACGCAAAGAAAAGAGGCATGGAGTACTTCGAAACCTCGGCTAAAGATGGGACAAACGTGGAGGATGTTTTTAAGGTTCTGGCAAAAAGGATCCGAGAAAACGCAAAAATATGAAAAAAGAGCAATTTTAAAAGAAAAGAATTCATCATCTTTTCCTTTTTATGTTATTCCTTTTTTTGGTTTTTGAGGGAGGGTATAGAGAGTTTTAGGTTGCTAGGAGTTTTTTTGCGTATGCAATTCTTTGAATGGCAGAGATATGGGATAAGATGCCTATCAGGATTACGGTAAGTTCAAGAAGGCCGATAGTTTCGTTTATTATCGGGATTTTAACGTCTTCAAACCATGTCACAAGGAGGGAACCTATTATTAGAAGGGAAAGTTTTTCCTTCCTTTCAGCTATTCCTACACTACATGATTCTACTCCCATGCTTTCTGCTTTTGCCCTCACATAGCTTGCCATAATCATGCCAAAAAAAGCAAATAAAACCCAGAAAGGTTCGGCATAATCTCCGATCATAACACCTAAAAGAAAAAAATATTCAGCATATCTGTCGATAGAATGGTCAAGAACAGTTCCAAATTCTGAAGCGGTTCCAGCAGCTCTTGCAACACTGCCATCAAGCATATCAAAAAAACCAGTTAAAAGGATCAAGATAGCTGCAAGCCAAGGATAATGATAATAATAAGCTAAGGCTACAAAAAGGGCTGTTAGAATGCTTAAAGCAGAAAAAAAGTTTGCAGTAAATCCGCGCTTTGCCAGAAAACGGCCAAAAGATGCAAATTTTAGTTCATACCAACTTCTGAGCCGCCGATTACTCATTTAAATCATCCTTATACCGTATTTTATAAGTATTCATTCTATTTTAAACCCTTAAAGTGGTTGTAAAGGATACTTTAATATTTTATGGTCGTATAACACCCATAAAAACCATAACACTCAAAGATTATAAAAAGAAAAGATTTAGAGGTCATGAAAAACATGAGCGAGAAGTTTGATGTTGTCGTAGTAGGGGCTGGGCCTTCAGGGTCTTTCGCTTCGAGACTTTTAGCGGAAAAAGGGTATGAGGTAGGATTGATCGATAAGAAAAGTTTTCCTCGAGAAAAACCTTGTGGCGGAGGGGTTACTTTAAGGGCTTGGAAAATTTATGGTTTCCATAAGATCAACCCGCAATTTTCTGTAAAACCTGTGAAGCGTGTTTTAACTTATGCTCGAAATGATGCTTTTGAGATTTCAGGTGAAAGTTCAAATGAACCACTTTTTTATGGGGTAAACCGGGCGGAGTTTGACTATGAGCTGTTCAAGATGGCAGAAGAAGCAGGAGCCAAGACTTTAACGAAGAATCACGTGACTAGTATAAACGTAAGTGAAGGAGTTGTCGAAGTTAAGACTTTTGACGGAAAAGACTATTTTGGAAAAGCGGTTATTGGGGCTGATGGCTTTCCAAGCACTGTTGCCCGCAAAGCAGGGCTTTTTAATAAATGGAAGTCACATGAAATCGGAGCTTGTTATGTTTCTGAATCCCCTTTAATGGAAGGAGCTTCAAACGATTTTTTAGAAGAGGAACTTGCAGAGATACACTTAGATATAGGGAGTTTTGGATACGGGTGGGTTTTCCCAAAAGAGAGAGCTTTAAACGTAGGGGTCGGAGGTAATCTTTTAGAGTCGAGAACTCTTAAAATATTTTTTAATCTGTTTGTTCAAGATCTTAAAAAAAGAGGGGTTCTCAAAAATATCGATTTCAAACCTCCTGTGATCGGTTTAATACCGGTTTCTAGAAGGGTTGAAAAAACGTTTAGAAATAGACTGCTTCTCACAGGAGACGCAGCAGGTTTTATTAATCCTTTAACTGGCGAAGGCTTGTATCATGCTGCAAAAACAGCCCAGTTAGCTGTAGAAACCTTAGATTATGCTTTTGCGAAAGACGATTTTTCATCAGAGACAATGGTAAAATATCAAGAGGCGTGGAAAGAGGAGCTTGGAGATGAGTTTGAAGTTTGTGAGAAAGTTGTTGAACAGGTCTATAAAAAGAAGAGGGGTAGTAGGATAGCAAGTTATGCTAAAAAGGACGCTAAATTAAGGCAAAATTTGCGAATAATTTTCTTTGGCGGTGGAAGCTATAAAAAGGCTTTAAGAGGGGTAGTCTGGAGATATTTCATAAATCGCCTAAAAACAGGGTTAAAACCTTAATTAAGGAGTTTTAAAAGAAAAAGGAGGCGAAAAACATAGAAGAACTGTTAGAGTCAGAGTATCCCCACTCCCTTATTCTTAAGTATGGCAAAAATTTGCCAAAACCTAAAAAACTTGTGAAAACAGAAGAAGAGGAAAGACTATTCCCCGCCGCAGAAAAGTATGAGATTTGTGAAGGTATTAACGTTTTTGTAGAGAAAGAATCGAAAAAAAGAAGAGTTCAACTCTCAGCAGAAGATGTTCAAAAAGCACTAGTATACGTACCTTTAACCCATCTTAAAACAGAAAATCTACAGCTTTTAAAGATCGTAAGTAAAAACATTTTTTCCCATGAAGATGAAGGATATTTTCTGGGAAGAGATGTTTTAGGCGCCTATGATGAGGATACTGCCACGGTAATAGTTTATTCTTTCACCTCTTTAACTGTTGAAATAACGCTTGAGAAAGAGAAAATAAAGAAAATGCTTCAAAATACCGTAAGACACGAAGTCGGACACCACTTTTATACACAATTCTTCCAAAAGAATTATGACTTAATTGTCAACGAAGAATGGAAAAATATGGTTAAAGACTTAGATGAAGAGGAGGAATTCGCAAGAACTTATGCAGAATTTTGGCATCCTGAAAGAAGAAAAAAATGAAAAAAAACTCGATCAAAAAATACGAATTTATGAGAAAAATATTTCTATAAAAACTCGAAAAGAAACATTTTATTTTATCTTCTTTTTCTTTCAAAGAGGTCTAAAGCTTTTCGAATTATAGGGCATGTCGCTAACTCGCAAAGACCTTGAACACTATTACAACGAAGAGTAGGCGGTTTGAGGGATTCGACTTCGGCGTGTATACAGGCGCCTCTGAACTCTTTCCAAATAGCAAAAACTATTGTAAACTCCACTTCCTCTTCTTTAAATGAAGGGGATAGAATACCCATTCTTACAAGTCTTAAAAGATTATTTCGTTCAAAGTCTGACAAAGATTATCCCCTACTCAAGGTAACTATGGATTTATCGTTTTAATTTTAATAAACGGTTAAGTTTTAGGGTTCTTCACTCTCTTCAATAGATTCTAACTTTTTAAGAACTCTTTGATAGATTTCTAAAAACTCTTCTAAAATTGAGATGGATTTTTCAAACTGTTCCTTTAAAGTTTTTATCCCGGCTAATTGTTTATCAGCTTCTTCATCTGATAGAAAGCGTACGCGATCAAAGATCTTCTCTGCTCTTTTTTCATTAAAAGATAGAAGGGAAGGAACTGATAAACAGAGAGGAGATAAGAATATAGTAAGCAATTTTCCTTCATTCAAACAAAAATATTTACGATGAGGACCTCTAGGCGACCGTTCAGAATATGTTGAAAGTATACCGCTTTCTTCTAAAAGAGAGAGATGCTTAGCAACTGCTTGTATATGCATTCCTATTTCTTCTTCTAAAGTTCTGTGGATCTGGCGTAGATACATTGGACCGTTAGCTAGAAGTCCAATTATACGTCTTCTAGCCTCATTACTCAACGCTCTAAAAAGGGTTTCAATATTTTCATCGCTTGAAGCCATTTTTTTTGTTTCTTGTCCTTCCTTATTTCTAGCCAACAAAATCCACCTATTTTAAATCTTGAACTACCCTTTGCTTTCTAACTGTAGTAGCTTTTTGGCGCTGTAGCTGCTTCTTGTTCCGCCATTTTTGCCTCTTGATCTGTACGTTTTGCTAGATCTCGCATCCTTATCTTTAACTCTTCAGCCTTTTCAAAAAGAGTGTTTAGATCTACTTTTATTCCAACAAGACTTTCTAAAACTTGCAAAACTCGGGCAGCTGCATCAGGATCAGGAAATTTGGAAAAACACTGGGATAGCAGGCCGTAAGCTGGGATATTTGATACGACACTTTCCCTCAAAGTTACCGCTAATGGACCTACTAAAACCCCTTCATCAAGGATTTTTACATCATGACTTTCTAAAAATTTGCGGGTATCTTCATTCGTAGAAACGCCGAAAACTTCTAACTCTTCGAGGGTTAAACGATCGGGGTTTCCCAACCCCCCTATTACCACTACTTCTTTGACGTTTTTTTCTTTGTACCATTCAAGCAACGTTTTTACTAAGGGATAAACGGTATAGTTTGGGATAGCTATTTCAGAAACTACTAAAGCGAAATCTTCGTTGGAATAAATACGGACAGGAGACATCGGTTTGCTCTGGTGCACTACAACTATTGGAGGCATCTCTATGCCTACTAAGTAGCCTACCTGTTTTAAGTTTAAGGAAGTGACAAGGTGGTGAGCCGCTATTGTGCCTACAAGCCCCATTCCTGGAAATCCCTGGATCACTATTTTGTCTTCAAGGTCTATTGCCTCTTCTTCGATTATCTCAATAGGTTTTAATTTTTTAGTTTCGTATTCGGATAACATCTCTAATCACTCTTTTTTTGAGAATATATCTCCATCTTTAAGTTCCTCAATAAATCGTTTGTAGGGCTCAACCGTAAATATCTGGTACGCTTCTTCCCATAGTGATAGGCTGTTGTCTAAATTCATCAATAAAACGTTCATAAGACTCAACGCCTTTTTTAATTGTTTTAGGAACTTTCTTCATAGCTTTTTCGAAATGTTCACGGCTTATTTTTATCTTTTCTAAGTGTTCTTGTTCTTTTCCTTCACCGCCATACTGATCGATAAACTCCCGTATCGCTAGCATTGAGGCTTCATTACAAATGGCCTCAATTTCTGCCCCTGAATAATCTTCAGTTTGATCAACAAAAACCTCGAGATCCACATCATCAGCTAGAGGATAGTCCCTTGTATGGATCTTAAAGATTTGTACCCTAGCAGCGTGATCAGGTAAAGGAACATAAATAAGCTTATCAAATCTTCCAGGACGCAAAAGGGCACGATCGATTATATCAGGTCTATTACTTGCCCCGATAACAATTACGTCATTGAGTTCTATAAGACCGTCTAGCTCTGTTAAAATTTGACTGATTACCCGTTCAGTAACCCTTGAATCACCGATTCCACTGCCTCTGTGAGGTGTAATAGAATCAAGTTCATCCATAAATATAACACTTGGAGACGCGCTTTTTGCCTTCCTAAATATTTCTCTTACTGCTCTTTCCGATTCGCCAACCCATTTACTTAACAGTTCAGGACCCTTGATTGAGATAAAGTTTGATTCACTTTCACTGGCTACTGCTTTAGCTAATAGTGTTTTACCGGTACCAGGAGGCCCGAATAAAAGTATTCCTTTAGGAGGTTTAGCGTTTACTTGTCTGAAAACTTCTGGATATTTTAGAGGCCATTCTACTGCTTCTTTAAGTTCTTGTTTTACCTCTTCTAGCCCGCCTATATCGGCCCACTTGACCATTGGAACTTCAACAAATACTTCTCTCATAGCTGTTGGCGTTATCTCTTTATAGGCTGAGTTGAAATCTTCATCAGTTACTACGAGCTTATCTAAAATTTCTGGACTCAAGGTTTCTTCTTCCATATTAATTTCTGGAAGTACTCGTCGTAAGGCATGCATAGCAGCCTCTTTGGATAAAGCCGCTATATCTGCACCCACATATCCATGAGTTACAGCTCCCAATTTTTCAAGGTCGACATCATCTGCAAGAGGCATACCTCTTGTGTGAATCTGGAGTATTTCAAATCGACCGTTTCTATCAGGTATACCTATCTCTATCTCTCTGTCGAAGCGACCAGGCCGTCTTAAGGCAGGATCGACAGCGTTAGGCCTGTTTGTTGCACCTATAACGACCACTTGGCCCCTTGATTCTAAGCCATCCATCAAGGCAAGAAGCTGGGATACAACCCTTCTTTCAACCTCACCTGTAACCTCTTCTCTTTTCGGCGCTATAGCATCTATTTCATCGATGAATATGATACTTGGCGCACGTTCTTCAGCTTCTTTAAAGATCCCTCTGATGTTTGCTTCAGATTCTCCGTAAAACTTGCTCATTATCTCAGGGCCGCTTATTGGTATAAAGTGTGCGTTGGTTTCACTGGCAACGGCCTTTGCAAGCAGTGTTTTACCCGTGCCAGGAGGACCATAAAGCAAAACTCCCTTAGGCGGCTCTACTCCTAGCCTCTGGAAAACTTCAGGGTGCCTCAAGGGAAGTTCAACCATTTCCCTTATGCGTTGAATCTCCTTTTTGAGTCCGCCGATATCTTCATAGGATACGTGAGGGATTTCAGAAACTACCGGTTTCTCACTTAAAACTATTCTAGTAGTAGGAACCACTATTACAGCATCTGCTGGGGGATTAATACTGGAGATTACGAGTTCAAGGCTTCTCCCAACAACGTCTATACGGATGTTATCCCCCTTCATGATGGGCCTGCCTTCCAATAGTCTGAGAAGATACCTTTCACCCCCAATTAATCTTAAAGGCTCTGTAGGAGCGATGTTTACTTGGGTAGCAGGCTTAGCGGTTATTTTCCGGATTTCGATAGAGTCTCCTAGCCCCACCTGAGCGTTAGATCTTAAAATACCATCAATACGAACAAGACCTAAACCAGCATCTTCAGGGTAGCTAGGCCATGCTATTGCAGCAGTGCTTGTTTTACCTCTAATCTCGATCACATCACCCGTAGAAAGGTCTAATTTTTCCATAACTTTTGGATCAAGTCTAGCCATACTCCTACCAACGTCCCTATGCTTAGCTTCTGCTACTCTCAAAACAGTTTTAGTATCACTTTTGTTACTTTTATCACTCATGAATCATACCTCCTCAAAAAAAGGGTGACGAAAATTGGTCAATCCCACAAAAACAAATGACTGATAAACCTAATTTAGTTAGAAAAAACACCTACTATCCTACTCTATATATATCAATAATGGGAACCGATTTTTTATTCTACCTTGATATCATGACCTTCTTCCTTTTTCGGCTCTTTTCGCTTTATCATCACTTCCAGGACACCGTTATTGTACGTTGCTTTAGCCGTAGCAGGATCAACCGCTACAGGCAAAGACACTTCTTTGTAATAACTCCTATCTGTATTGGTTGCATGGATAGTTAAACTGAATTCTGATCCTTTCAGATCTACGGCTTCTTTTTGTACTCCAGGAATTTCAGCAATAACCCTCACATGTTCAGCTTCTTCAAAGACATCTACCAAAGGCTCTCGTTCTTGGGAAGGCACGACATTGCGACCCCTAGACTTAATATTCCCAAACTCCCTGAACCTAGGCTTGCCATCAGGTCCAATATCTAGACTGAAACCGAAAACAAAAGGTTTACCCCATTTCTCCATATCTTCTTCGCCAAAAAGCGAAGGCAACCTTGTGAATTTCCTTATAAAATCTTCCATCTGCTCCATTATACTCTCAAAAATTTCGTCACTTTCTCCAAAAAAATCAAAAGGATCCCAACGTCTCTTTCTTTTCCAACGTCTTTTTTCATCTTTATCAGACATCAAGGATACCCTCCTAAAAAACAAATCTTTACTTGTTCACCTAAAAGTGAACAAGCACATATGAGTATTTAAAACTTTCTAAACAACTCCTCCAAACTAATCCTATTTTATTATTTCTATAATTTTTTTCTTAGTTTAAAAACCATATCTTTTGTCATGGATACAATATCATAACTAGGATTCCACCCCCATTCCTCACGCGCAAGAGAATCATCAATCGTTTTTGGCCATGAATCAGCAATTTCTTGCCTAAAATCTGGCTTATATTCTATTTTAAAATCAGGAATATGCTTCTTAATTTCAACAGCTAATTCTCCAGGTGAAAAACTCATTGCAGTGACATTATATACATGTCGTTTAAGTTTCGAAGGCTCTGCTTCTAAAAGATCAATCATACATCTAATGCAATCTGGCATGTACATCATTGGTAGGACTGTATCTCCCTTAAGAAAACATGTATAGAATTTTTTCTTGATTGCCTCATAAAACATTTCTACAGCATAATCTGTTGTACCCCCTCCAGGGAGAACTTCACTACTAATTATTCCAGGAAGTCTCATCGACCTCGCATCAAGACCATACTTCTTAAAATAATAAGAAACAAGTAGCTCACCACTTACCTTTGATATGCCATAGATTGTATTTGGCTGCAAAATCGTATCATTGGGAGTATTTTCTCTTGGCGAAGTTGGTCCAAACGCAGCAATCGAACTTGGCCAAATTATTCTTTCAATATCATGTTTTCGTCCAAATTCTAGAATATTAAATAAACCATGAATGTTTACTTCCCACGCAGTTTGAGGTATATTTTCTCCCTTAGCTGAAAGTATTGCAGCCAAATGAAAAATAGTATCTATTTCGTATTCGTCAAAAATTTTAGGAATAGAATCTTTATCCAACACGTCCATAACTATAAAAGGACCAGATCTTTTTTGAATCTTAAATTGTGGTGGTCGTATATCAGATGCAATCACATTATCATTGTCATATTTTTCTCTGAGTGCAAGTACTAATTCACTCCCAATTTGACCACTAGAACCCGTTACAAGAATTCTCCTCATTTTTATCAATCATTTTACTTAATAAACAATAGTATTATTCATAATATAATCAATAAAAAAAGTTATCTATTTTCCCATTTTCAACCCCTTTTATCAACAAAGGGAAAACTATAAACTTTCCAAAATCACTTTAAAATTAAAAATCTTCTCTTAAATTTTAAAAACGCTTTTTAGGTGATTTACATGAAAAGAGATCCTGTTGCTTTTCTTAGGGAGGAAATTAACGAATTAAAAAAGAATAATCTTGATTGGACCATAAGGTATCTCGAAGATAGCTCTAAACCACACTCAATCGTAGATCAAAAAGAAGTTCTAATGCTTAACACGAATAATTATCTTGGTCTTGCCACACATCCAAAAGTTGTTCAAGCTACAATTGATGCTATAAAAAAATACGGAGCAGGCGCTGGAGCCGTACCAGTTATTGCAGGTTCTTTTGATTTGACAAAAGAATTCCAAGAAAAGTTTGCTAAATTTAAAGAAGTAGAAGCATCTCTATTATGCCAAACAGGTTTTGCTGTTAACACAGGACTTATACCTCAATTAGTCGGAAAACAAGACATCGTTGTTTCCGACGAATTAAATCATGGATCCATCATTGATGGAGTAAGATTATCCAGGGCTAAAAGAATTATTTATAAACATACCAATGTTTCAGACTTAGAAAACCAGTTAAAAGAAGCTGAAAAAGAGGGAGCCCGAAGAATTTTAATTATCACTGATGGAGTTTTTAGTATGGATGGAGACATGGCTCCCTTACCCGAAATAGTGAAAATCTCTGAAGAATTTGGAGCAATGGTTTTTGTAGATGACTGCCATGGAGAAGGAGTTTTAGGAGAGGGTAGAGGAATCGTAGCACATTATAATCTACAAGGAAAAGTTCATGTAGAAGGCGGCTCAATGAGCAAGGGTTTTGGCGTTTTCGGGGGAACTGTAGCAGGTTCAAAAGATTTAATCGAGTTTTGTCTAAACAAGAGTAGAACCTATCTATTAAGCACTGCTCATCCTCCCAGCGTCGTTGCAGCATGTATCGCCGTTATTAAAGTAGTTGAAAGCGAACCCGAACACGTACAAAGACTTTGGGACCATACTAACTATTTCAAGAAAGAAGTTCAAAGCATGGGTTATAACACCGGAAATTCGCAAACGCCCATAATCCCGTTAATCGTAGGAGATCCTGGAAAAGCCCAAGAACTAGCAAGAATACTATTTGAAGAAGAAAATATTTTCACAACTCCCATCGTCTATCCAATGGTCGCAAGAGAACTTTCAAGAATTAGAGTACAAATGAATGCATTATTAACTAGAGACGATCTGAATATAGCGTTAAGCGCCATAGAAAAAGTCGGAAGAAAATTAAGCATTATCTAATAATAACAATATATTAGCTTCTGAAAAAAATCAATCCGAGTTTGAAGTAGATTCTTCAGACTTTTTCTCTAAATAG
>JAEOSI010000076.1 GCA_016840425.1 Candidatus Wukongarchaeum yapensis | reverse complement strand
CGTAAAAAAGTTCATTTGACTCAGGCTGAGTTGGCTGATAAAGCTGGAGTCTCTCAGTCTTTGATTGCTCGTATAGAGAATGAGTCTGTTGATCCTCGTTTGTCAACTCTACGAAAAATTTTTCGGGCTATTATGTCTTCGATAAGGGAACAGGTTACTTTGCAACATGTGATGGTTACAGAGATAACTACGATCCGACATACTGATTCTGTGGCTCATGCTGTTAAGTTGATGAAAGAGCGGGATTATAGCCAGTTACCCGTCGTAGACGGGAATGGCGTGCCTATAGGGACTATTCAGGAATCTACTATTCTCCAATATCTGTTAACTGAAAACCAGGAGGATCTTTTTATGCGTTCTGTAAAGGATGTCATGGAGGATTGTTTGCCTTGCCTTCCTCCTTCTGCCTCTATTGAAGATGCTTATAAGCTTTTTATTTCAGGACATCCTGGCGTCCTCGTTATAGATAGGGGTAAGCTTGTTGGTATTGTTACAAAGATTGACGTGATTACAAGGCTGAGCAAGTCTTAGATAGGGAACCTCAGAAGGGCTACCATCCCCCCCAATGCTTTGATTTGCTTTCCTATTTCTGAGTTTATGTTTACTATTTCTACGTGGCCTCCTGCTTTTTCTGTATTTTCTAATAGGTTTTCTAGGAATTGTCTTTTTTCTTGGTCTGTTGTTCTGAGACCATCTTCTGTGAGGAGGAGGTTTTCTATAGCACCGTAGATTGCTGCTTTTTCTATTTCTTCTTGACCGTATGCGATGGTTTTTTCATCTTTTCCTAGTCTTTTTAAGAATTCATTCATTAGTTTTGTTTGTCTGGCTATTTCTAAACCCTCTACGATTTTTTCTAAGGTTCCTCGTTTTATTATTTCATTTATTGCTTGGGGTGTCCCGCTTGTTGCCGTTTCTGTGACTGTTTTTTTCGCGATTTCTGGCGATTTCTCTTTTAAGTATTTTAGGAAATGTTCTTTTGTGAACCCTGGTCCCCCGATAATAAGCGTGCTAACTATTTTTGGATTGATATTTTCTTTCACCATCGAGGTTACTATTTTTAAAAATTCAATTATGGCTGCCTCATGTTGTTTTATGTCTCCTGATTTTCTTGGCACATTCATCGTTATATGTCCTATTTCTTTGATTCCAAAATCCGTTACTAATGCCAGCGTGCTTTCTCCTTCTTCTATTGCGAGTATGGCTATTGGTGGTTTTTCTCCAAGTTGTGCTGCTTTTTTGAGGCGTTTTATGGCATAGGATGGCCATCCTTTATCCTTTATTATTTTAAGGGCGTTCCCTGGCTGGATATTGAGTGTGTGGTATGATCCAAAGCTTACATAATCTTCCGGACCCTCAAAAATAGTGCCACGTATGCGTAAGTTCCCCGTAAATTCATGGAAGTTTACAGCTACAACATCAATTCCAAGAAACATGGGTTTTCTAGGCCTTTTTTCCCCGTTACCACCTTCCCCCACGCTAATTTTTTTAATTCTTCGGGTAGTCCAAGCTTTCACTTTATCACCTGGCAAAATTGTGTGATATAATGTATAAAGATCTGTAAGAGTTTCAGGTTTTAACTTGATCAGCCCTTTTCGCTTGTCTTGATAAATTATTTTCAGTTCATTCACGCTCTCTGACTAACTTTTTTATATATTCCATCATTAGACATAGATATGGCTACTTCTAAACTTCCTTTTTTTAAAATTCGGCCAGTAATTTATAACGATCTTGAAAAAATATTTGAGATTGAGCTTTTGGTTTTTAAGAAAGATGCTTATCCTTTTTCTTTTTTATCTCTGCTTTATTATTTGAACCGTGCTACTTTTTTTGTTGCTGTTGATAATAAGAATGAAGACGAGGTTCATGGTTATATTTTATCAAACATCTCTTGGAAAGAAAGATTAGGTCATATAATCTCTTTTGCGGTTAAACCTTCTTCTCAACGAAAAGGTGTAGGAACTGCCCTTCTAAACAAACTTGAGTCAATTCTTAAAAGATTAAACATGCGGAAAATAATTTTGGAAGTTCGTATATCTAATATCGACGCGATAAGTCTTTATGAGCGTGAAGGGTTTAAAAGAAAAACTATATCTCCAAATTATTACGAGGACGGGGAAGCTGCTCTAGTAATGATTAAACAAATATTCTAATCTTAAATGTTCGTAAAAATTTAAACGCTTTACCTTATTATGGTATTTCTAATATTTTTTGTCGACAAAAAACGGACTAAAAATAAAGAGATAAAAAACTAAAAAAGATTTTAAAATGGATTTGGAGTCAAGTTTTTTGGGGGTTGTTTTTTGTTTTTTGAGGATAGAGACGATGCAGGCAAGGTTTTAGCTGAAACAGTTGCTGAGAAATATTTGGGGGAAGATGTTATTGTTTTAGCTTTACCTCATGGAGGAGTTCCTGTTGGTTATCATGTTGCTAAACGGCTTAACGCGCCTTTTGATGTTTTAGTGGTCCGTAAACTCCCTATTCCTTGGAATACTGAGGCCGGTTTCGGCGCAATTACTATGGATGGTGCTTTGATTTTAAATGAGTCTTTTGTAGCTTGTCTTGGTTTGAGCAAGGAGGATATTCGATCTATTGCAGATGAGGTTTTGAAAGAGATCAGGCGGAGGTCTAAAATTTATCGGGGTGATAAACCCTTTCCAGAGCTTAAGGGGAAGGTTGTCATTCTTGTTGATGATGGTTTAGCAAGTGGTTTTACTATGTTAGCTGCGGCAAAGTCTATTGAAAAGTATGCTCCAGCGAAGAAAGTTGTTGCTATCCCTTGCTCTCCTGAATCTTCTATTAATCTTTTAAAGCCTTATGTTGATGTCGTAATTTGTTTAGTTGTCCAAAAGTATTTTCCTTTTGCTGTTGCTAGTTTTTATAAGCGTTGGTGGGATCTATCGGAGGAAGAGGTGTTGAGCTATTTGAAAAGAAGTTAGTTTTTTGTTTTTTTTTATTTATTATTCGTAGGTTTTTCGTGCGTCTATGATGGATTTGGATTTGTGTACTGTTTTGGGGCTTCCTGGTTTTAATATTTCGATTTTCGGTTCGGTTATTGTGGCTTGTCCTAGGCTTTCTGTTATTTATTCTATTTTCATTAGTTCTTCTGTTATTTTGTTTTTTCTTCTGTATTTTCTTATTCTATATCGATTTGTGCTCTTTGAAGGCGCCCACTGTAGTCAATGTATGCTGTTTTTGTTTCGACGAACTCTTCAATTCCTTTTATTCCTCCTTCTCTTGTTCCATTTCCGGTGTTTTTTACTCCTCCAAAAGGTAGGTGAACTTCTGATCCTATTGTAGATGAGTTTACGTAGGTTAATCCTGCTTCGATTTTTTCTATTGCTTTGAATGCGTTATTTATGCTTTCTGTATATATTGATGAGGATAAGCCGTATTCTACAGAGTTTGCTATGTGTATTGCTTCTTCTAAGTTTTCTGCGGCCATTATTGCTACTGTTGGCCCAAAGATCTCGTCTTGTGCTATTGTCATGTCTTTTGTTACGTCGCTGAAAATTGTTGGTTCGTAGAAAAATCCTTGGGTGAATTTTCCTTCGGTGAGTATTTTTCCGCCAGTTAATAATGTGGCTCCTTCTTCTTTTCCTATTTCTGTGTATTTATGAATCTTTTTAAGTTGTGATTCGTTTATTGCTGGCCCCATTTCGGTTTCAGGGTCTAGACCATCTCCTACTTTTAGTTTTTTTGCTCTTTCTACGAATTTTTCTGTAAATTTATCTCCTACTTTTTCATGTACTACTACGCGGCTTGCTGCTGTGCATCTTTGGCCTGTAGTTCCAAATCCCCCCCATATCGCACCATCTACTGCCAGATCTATGTTTGCATCATCCATTACTATGATTACGTTCTTACCCCCTAGTTCTAGTCCTACCCTTTTTAGTCCAGCTTCTTTTGTAATTATTTGACCTGTTTCTACACTGCCTGTAAAACTTATACCCCGTATTTTTTTGTGTTTTACTAGGGGCATTCCTACGCTAGTTCCTGAACCTGTTACTATGTTTAAAACCCCTTTTGGAATTCCTGCTTTTTCAAAAATTTCTACGAGTTTAATAGCACAGAGAGGTGTATCACTTGCAGGTTTAAAAACTATGGTGTTGCCCGCGATGAGGGCTGGGGCGATTTTCCATGCTGGTATTGCCATAGGGAAGTTCCAAGGTGTTATTAGGGCTACGATCCCTACTGGTAAGTTAATGGTCATACAGAACTTGTTTGGCAGTTCACTTGGGGTTGTATGCCCGTAAAGTCTTCTACCTTCCCCTGCCATCAGTTTGATTATGTCTATAGCTTCTTGGACATCTCCCCTTGTTTCTATCAAAATTTTACCCATCTCTTTGGTCATTGTTTTTGCAAGTTCTTCTTTTTGTTCTTCTAAGATCCTTGCAGCTTTGAATAAGATTTCTCCCCTTTTTGGGGCTGGCATTGACGACCATTTTTCGAAGGCGTCTTCGGCTGCATCTACTGCCATATCGCCATCTTTTTCATCACTTTTTTGAAGTTTTACCAATATTTCCTCTTTGTTTGCTGGGTTTATTGAGTTAAAAGTTGTCCCTGTGGCGCTTTCAACCCATTTCCCTCCAATATAGTTTTTATAAGTTTTAGATTCATTCATTTTTTAAATCCCCTACTTTTTTGTGGTTTTTTATAGGTTTCTACTATTTTATAAACTGTGTTTTTTTGATCCGAATCCCTTATTAAGGGATTTTAGTTTTTTTGTTTTTGCTAGGGGTGCTTGTTTATGATTTCTAAAATTCGTAAAAGGGATGGACGTATCGTAAATTTTGATTCTGAAAAAATTGTTAATGCTATTCATAAGGCTATCGTTGCCGTTGGGGAGAGGGATTCTGAGGTTGCAAAATCTCTGGCTAATAAGGTTGTTAAAATTGTTAAAGAGCGATTTGTCGAAGACACTCCAAGCGTTGAAAATGTGCAAGATATTGTCGAAGATGTTCTAATAAACGAAGATTTTACTAGAGTGGCTAAAGCATATATTTTGTATCGTCAAAAGCGCACAGAATTAAGGGAGGCTAAAACATTTTTCGGGGTTAGAGATGATTTAAAGTTAACTCTTAATGCAATTAGAGTGCTTGAAAAACGTTATCTTTTAAAGGATGAAAAGGGGCATGTGGTTGAAACTCCTGCTCAAATGTTTAGAAGAGTTGCGAAGGCGATAGCCTCAATCGATTTAATTTATGATAAAGAAGTTAATGTCGACGATCTTGAAGAAAAGTTCTATGAAATGATGGCAAATTTAGAGTTTGTCCCTAATTCTCCCACTTTAATGAACGCTGGTACTGATCTTAGTCAATTGGCTGCGTGTTTTGTATTGCCTGTATTTGACTCCCTTGAAAGTATCTTTGAAACTTTGAAACATATGGCGCTTATTCACCAATCCGGTGGTGGTACTGGATTTTCCTTTTCAAATCTTAGACCACGGGGAGATTTAGTAAAATCTACTATGGGTGTTGCTTCTGGACCTGTTTCTTTTATGCGTATTTACAATGTGACTACAGATGTGATAAAGCAAGGAGGTAAACGTAGGGGAGCTAACATGGGTATTTTAAGGTATGACCACCCTGATATACTGGAATTTATCACTTCAAAACAAAAAGAAGGATTTTTGGAAAATTTTAACATTTCTGTAGCAGTTACTGACGCTTTTATGCGCGCTGTTGAAAATGACGAAGAGTATTACTTTATTAACCCTCGGACTAATAAACAAACTACTAAAGTTCGTGCACGAAATGTTTTCGATTTAATTATTAATAGTGCGTGGAGTAGTGGTGATCCTGGACTTGTTTTTATAGATGAGATAAACCGGCATAATCCCACCCCTAATGTAGGGGTGATAGAAAGTACTAATCCCTGCGGTGAGGTTCCCCTTCTCTTTTATGAAGCGTGTAATTTAGGTTCGATTAATCTGTCTAAAATGATAAAAAAGGGCGAAAACGCTATCGATTGGGAAAATCTCAGGAAAACTGTTCGAAAAGCTGTACATTTTTTGGATAACGTAATTGATGCCAGTAAATTTCCTTTGTCTGAAATTAAGGAAATGGTTAAAGCTAATCGAAAGATCGGTCTTGGTATTATGGGTTTTGCTGATATGCTCATTCAACTGGGCATTCCTTACGATTCTGAAGAAGCCCTTAAACTTGCTGAAAAAATTATGAGTTTCATAGAGGATGAAGCTGTTAAAATGTCTGTGGAAATTGCTGAGGTACGGGATTCCTTTCAAAATTTTAAGGGTAGTATTTGGGATAAACAAGGTTTTGATAAAATTAGAAATTCCACCTTGACAACTATTGCTCCAACGGGCACTATAAGCATAATTGCTGGTTGTTCGAGTGGTATTGAACCTTTGTTTTCTGTTTCTTTTGTTCGTAATGTTTTGGGTGGAAGTAGATTGGTTGAAGTTAATCCTTTTTTTGAAAAAATAGCGAAAGAACGTGGTTTTTACAGTTCAGAATTAATGACTAAAATCGCAAAAAAAGGCTCTGTTCAAGATATGGAAGAGATCCCTCCAGATGTACGTAGGCTTTTTGTTACTTCATTAGATATTGCTCCAGAGTGGCATATAAAAATGCAAGCTTCTTTTCAAAAATATGTCGACAATGCGGTATCAAAAACTATAAATCTCCCTCATGATGCCATTTTTGAAGATGTTAAAAAAGCATATCTCTTAGCTTATAAATTAAAATGTAAAGGGATTACAGTTTATCGTTATGGGAGCAAGAAAGAACAAGTACTTACTATAGGGGGTAAAAAGGAAGGAAAAACCTTAGAATATGTAAGCGTTGGTGAAGAATACTCTGGAGGGTGTCCTACAGGCGAATGCATATATTAGAATTTTTCTTCTTTATTGTTTAAAAGATCATGTTGTGTTTTGTATGAGTCAAAAAAAAGTTGGAAAAGATAAAGGTAAGAAAACTTCTATAATCCTTTATACAGGATGTGGTCAAGGTAAGACTCTTGCCGCCCTTGGTCTTGCTTTAAGGGCTCTTGGTCATGGATATAAAGTTATACTGGTTCAGTTTATGAAAGGGCGAACTTTTATTGGTGAATATAAAATAAGAGGACGTTTAAGTCCTGAATTTGAATTGCATCAGTTTGGTCGCGAAGATTTTGTCAATTTAGAAAAACCTGAACCTGTAGATTTTGAGTTAGCTAAGAAAGGTTTAGCTTTTGCTAAAGAAGCTTTAAACCGTAAACCTTATTTGTTGATTTTAGACGAGATAAACCTTGCTGTAGCTGTTGGGCTTATAAAAATTGATGAAGTGCTGAACCTCTTAGAGAATATTCCCGAAGAAACAACTGTTGTTTTAGTCGGGCGTCGTGCTCCTCCAGAGTTTATTGATAGGGCAGATTTAGTCACGTTTATGGTGGAGGTTAAGCATCCCTTTGGTAAGGGTATTGAAGCTAGAAAGGGGATAGAGTATTAATTTTTAATCCAAGTTTCCTTTGAAGTTTTTGAATTTCACCGTATTGTGAAACTAATCTTTTTAATTCTTTCATATCTTCTACTCTTTAGAGCTGATTTTCTTTTTTTCGTGGTGAATTTTAAGGGTGCTTAAAAGATTTTCTTCGTCATAGATAGTAGAACAAGGATAAAAATGAGGGTGAACATGAATGGTTTTTAAGTTTAAAAGAGACAAGCTTAACCTCTTACTTTTGTTTGCTTTAATTTCTCTGGGGATTTTTCTTCCGCTTTGGAAATATGGTGTTGTCGATAATTTAGAAAACAAAATGCTTGCAAAAGTAGACATTGAACGCGAATATGAGGGTAATATTAACCTTCTAATTCGTGAACACCCTTTTGCAAACGCTTCTGATGTTTCCACGTGGTTCTTTGCTTCTGGTCCTGCAGAGTTTGAACGTCATGTCTATGTAACAGAAAGCGATGATGATTTTGTGGTGGTGCAGCAAGACGTAAAGAGTGAGTGGTATTGGAATGAGACTTTTTCCTATCTAACTTTGTCTCCTACGCCTTATACTGGTATTAATTGTACTATGTGGGATAACACCACTCATGTGGTTAAAAGAGATTTGAATAATCCTCATAATGTCGAAAGTCCTCTTGCTGATCGTTCAAGGACTGGTTATTCCTTACTCTTTCCTTCACATCAAAGCGAAGGTAACGATATAGAAAACGTTTTTGTGGACGATGTAAACATTACGTCTAAGCTGGATTTCACTGACGCTAAAGAGTTAGAAGGGTTGACTGTATATGAATATCAGGGTAATGTTCAGAAGGATTGCACCGATAGTTTAGGGGTATATGTTGATGTCAGTGTAAATTTTTTGCTTGAGCCTTTAAGTGGCCTTATTGTAAACTTTTTAGAAAAGACTGTAACTTATTTTGCGGATCCTGGTTATGCTATTGTTGTTGGAGAAATCACTTTTTCAGAGGTTTCTAGTTCTGTAGCAAAAGGGGTTGAAGATGTAAAAAGTGTTAGGTCAAAAATTAGATTGATAGAGTTTTGGGTGCCTGTTTTGACGGTTATTACTATGGTTTTTGCTTTTGCTTTCTTGTTGTATCGTTGTTCTGGTAGTAAGCTCCCTGAGGGTTATATACCTTCTACTTAAAAAGTCTTTATTTTTTAGCGTGCTTAGCGTGCTGAGAGTGCTATTCTTTCTTTTTCTTCTTTTTTCTTTATAGCTAGGCTTTTTTGGGCGTTATTTTGGGCTGCTGCTATTAGTTCGTCTGCGAGGCATTCTTCTATGCTTTTTACTGAATTTTTAGAAGTTTTCATAGCTCCTTCTGTTATGTTTGCTATTGAGATATCGATTCTTCTTAGGGGTGCTACGTCGACTGCTTGGTGATATATTATACCTCCATAGGATATTCTTGTTGTTTCTTCTCTTGGAGCTGCGTTTTCTATGGCTTTTATAAGTATCTGTATGGGGTTTTGTCTTGTTTTTTGATGTATTATCTCAAAGGTTGACTGTACTATGTTTATTGTTTTACTTTTTTTACCCGTGTTTGTTTCAGTTCTCATTATTCTGTTTATGAGTCTTTCAACTATGTTCATTTTGCTTTTTGCGAATCTTTTGTGTTCATGTCTTCCACCGCTATGTGGTAAAAAAGAGGGTTTTAAGCTGATATATGCTTCAAGTCCTTGATCTGTTATCTCTACTCCTTCCCACTCCCATTTGTCGAAAAGTAATGGTTTGTCTGGGATTGTTATTATTTTGGGTATGAA
>JAEOSI010000267.1 GCA_016840425.1 Candidatus Wukongarchaeum yapensis | reverse complement strand
ATACGTAGGAATCGTCTTCGATCCCCTCTATTATAGGGTCTTTTTTAAGGATTTCTAGGGAGTTCCAACCCATTTGGGGTATCTTTAAACCTTCAAGTTTCGGGAATCTAACTACTTTTCCTTTGAAGATTCCGAGGCCTTTGTGTAGACCGCCTTCTGTGCTTTCTTCAAACATGAGTTGCATGCCTAAACATATACCAAGCACGGGTTTTCCTGAACTTATTTCTTCGAAAAGAGTTTCTTTTAATGGTTTTAGGTTTTTAACAGCGTCCTCAAAAGCTCCAACGCCCGGAAGGACGATAGAATCAGCTTCGCTAAGATCCTTTGAAGCCGAAGTTATCTTCGTTTTAGCACCAGCAAATTCCAATCCACGCCTTATACTCCTCAAATTTCCTATGCCGAGATCTAGGATGACGATAAACATCACTACAGTTTCCCCGTTCCTTAATTGGTTTAATTTAGAGAACGCCTTTAGTGCTCGGAATCCCTTCCCTTTCTGGGTCTATGCTTAAAGCTTCACGTAAAGCTAAAGCTAAACCCTTAAAAACCGCTTCAATTTTGTGGTGGTCATTTTCACCATGTAATACTTCAGCGTGCAAGTTTATTTTTAAGGAGAAGGAAAAGGATCTTAAAAAATGTTCTAAATCTTCGACAGGAAGACCCTCAACCACTTTCAACTCTGTCTTTAAGCATATAACAGAGTAAGGTCTCCCTCCAACGTCTAAGGCTACCCTTGCAAGGGCATCATCCATAGGAACCAAAGCATGCCCAAACCTTTTAATGCCTGCTCGATCGCCAAGAGCTTTATCTATCGTTTCTCCCAGTGTTATAGCAACATCTTCAACAATATGGTGGGTTAAGTCCCCCTCTGCCTCTGCCTTTAAATCAATAAGGGAGTGTTTGCTTAGGGTTCCAAGCATGTGGTCTAGAAAACCTACACTGGTATTTACTTCAAATCTGCCCTTACCGTCTAAATCTACCTCGATGAAGATTTTTGTTTCTTTGGTTTTACGGGTCTTTTTGCCGGTTCTTAAACTTTTAACCAAGTTTTAATACCTCCGCTAACGCTTCAGGGAGCTTAGTTACATCCTCTATAACTATATCTGCCCCCATATCTTTAAACTGCTTTAAAGCTTCTTCCCTATCAAAAGACGCGGAAAGAACACAAACACTAATACACTTACCATAGTTTTTTGCCATTATTAAATCACTTATCGTGTCACCCACATATATTGAAGGCTCAGTATACCCCAAATTTTCAAGTTTTTTAAAAGTTAAATCAAGAGTGTAGGGATGGGGTTTTTCCTTACCTTTTGGTGCATCATGCATAAAAAACAAAGCTGTTTTCTCGAAATATTTGAGGATGTTAAACTTCTCTAAACTATATAGAGCTTGATCTCGTGGTCTTCCAGAAGTTATACCAAACCCGTTAACGTCCATGTTTATTAGTTGTTCGAAGAGTTCGGGTATGGCCATAAGTTTTTCATTCTCAATCATTCCCTTAATCGGTGTATTTTTTGAAGGTTTTTCGCCGTAGAATTTCTCATAAAGATTTGCCCCTAGATAGATCTCTTCAAACTTTTTAACGATAAACCCGGAATCAATAAGTTTCTTTAGCTTGGAAAAATTGCCACCTAAAATCGGCTTAAGTTCTATTAATATCTTGTTTATGTTTGCCTTTTTTTTGACAGCGATTTCTAAAAACTCAGAAAATTCTAAACCTGAAAGAGTATAAGCTAATACTGTTTGTGTTAAAATCCAATCATTATTGAAAATCCCAGTATCCTTAAACAATTGAATTTCCTGAAAACTCAAATTTTTATCCACTTCTCCAAACTTTTCAGAAAGAACGGTTTCAAAAGTAGTTATAACTGTTTGACGATAACTTTCTGTAACTTCTATAAGAACACCGTCCATATCAAAACTAATCCTTGTCAAAAAGCGCTATCTCCTATCGATCGATGTAGCATTTTTTTATTTACTTCTTCTTTTTTATTTATTTGTTTATTTTTGCTTTTTTCGACGTGATTGTTAGAGGGGTTTTAAAGTTGGGTTTTTTGGTTGTTTTTCTGTTTTTGATTCGAAAGATTTTTTTAAAATGTTCTAAAATATGATTTTTAGCTTCTACTAAAAGTATTATATCGTAGTTTGGAGAGATAACCATGTCTAGTAATTCTTCTCCGGTAATTGAGACACGTAATTTGTCGAAGAGATTCAAAGAGTTGCAGGCAGTCTATAGGTTAAACATGAAAGTTAATAAAGGCGAAATTTTCGGATTTTTAGGGCCTAATGGTGCTGGTAAGACGACAACACTAAAGATGATAATGGGGCTTATGTATCCCTCAG
>JAEOSI010000266.1 GCA_016840425.1 Candidatus Wukongarchaeum yapensis | reverse complement strand
GTTCCCAAAAAAGAAGAACTGAGGGATTTAATAAAAAAAGAGATTAAGATTAAGGATAATTCTTCTTTTTCGAGTTAACTATTGTTCTTTTCCTAGAATTTTTGCAAGGCTTTCCTTCGACGGAGATTTGAGGTGTAAGTCTCTCTGTGGGAATGGGATTTCGATATCTACTGCTTCAAATTCTTCATTTATGCGCCAGTTTATGGCTGAAGTTGTCCTCAACGGGCTGGTTGTTTTACGGTCTATCCAAGCCCAAAGTTCAAAGTTAAGAGAAGAATCCCCATATTCTTTGAATATGACCTCGGGCTCGGGGGTGGATAAAACACCTTGGGTTTCCTTTGCTATTTTTAACAATATTTCCTTCATCAGTTTTACATTTGACCCGTATGCGACACCCATAGGGATTCGAAGCATTATGTTTGGGTCCCATGTTGTATAGTTAATGACTTCAGCGTGTATCATCTGAGAGTTGGCGACAATGGCCAGACTGTTATCTATCTGCCTAATCCATGTGCTTCTCAGTCCTATATTTTCTATCTTACCCACTACATCGCTCCCTCCTACTTTAACTATATCTCCTATGGTAAAGGGTTTATCGGAAAGGATTATGAAACCAGCGATCAGGTTTCCTATAGCTTCTTGGAAACCGAAAGCTATCACAAGACCGAAAACTACACCTGTTACTCCTAACAGAGCTAGATATCCAGAAACACTGACTCCTAATTGACCAATAGCTGCAAAAACTCCGAACAAGATGATTATATAGAATACTATTCTTCTTAAAAAGTTAGAAGCAGCTTTTGAAACCTTTTCAAGAACCTTTTCCCTCTCAAATACTCTGGTTATAGCCCTCGAAATAAATCTAGCTACAAAGTAAGTTACTACTAATATTAACAAAGCAATAATGATATTTTCCATCTTTTCCAATGTTAAATTATCCCTCAGCCACTCTTCAACATCTTCCAAAATAACGACCATTATTATCCCACCTCGAGTACCTTTAGATACCTCTTCTCTGTTACTTTTAACTTTTATGCAATATGGTTTGGAAAGAACATTTGAGCGGATGCGAGAAGTTTCTTATTGTTAGGATATTTTTATATTTTTTCAATATGTTTTTATTACGGAGGCCAATTGTATTGTCTTCTAATGTAAAGAATTTTTTAACTCAAGGTCGGAAACTTATAGTTGATGCTTATAATGAGATGAAGATGGGACATCGTACATGGGTTGCTAATTATATACTTCCAGTTTTTTTGTTATCTTTTATAACAACTAGGATTATTCTCTATCTTCGAGACGCAAAAGCTATTGCAAGACCACAATTTTGGGCTGGTGGCTATCATATCCATCATTATTGGTATGGCATTATTATGATTTTAATCGCTACTGGGATGGTTCTGATTTTCGAAGGAGAGAACATTCTGAAGCTTTCTTGTATTATTTTCGGGGTTGGTCTTGGGGTTTTTGCCGATGAGATAGGGCTTTTATTAACAGATGGGAAGGAGTACTGGCTTAAGGTGACTTATTACATAGTAGTGGTTATAGTCACCGTCTTAATTCTGTTCGTATCGATAATCAGAACATTGCATTTTAAGTTCCATGCAGAGGGGATTAACCTGAACAGTTTGCTTGATGATGTAGCTTCTTCTTTGGTTAATCAAGGATTCGAGATAACCAGTAGAAAAGCGACAGATGAAACTTACTTCTTAAGAGCGGAAAAATCTGGAATAATAAGAGCTCTTTTGGGTGCAGTAAACATTGTAACTGTAGAGCTTAAAGGTTCTCCTGAAGATTTTTCAGTTAAGATCGAAGTAGATCCGTTCACTAAGGAATCTCTAAAAGGATTTGCAGCTGGAGCTATAGCTGCTGGGCCATTAGGTGTCTCTGCTCAATATAGTATTGGTTTCATTAATGCAAAGAGATTTGAAAGAGACATGTGGCACCTTGTAAAGAATCTTATAGAATCAAAATCTCAAAATTAATTGAAAAATAGGTGCTTATATTTAAAGCCATAAATGCTCAATAGAAAAAAATGTGAAGTAGCTTTTATTAGTGTTTTTCTTTTAGCAATCTTTATTCGGAAAAGGTAATTCAGACTACTAAATAGGTTTAGGAATGAATTCTTTTATATAGGGTAAAAATTTCATCTGAAACAAAATTCTTAGGTTATCTTTCAGGGATAAATCTTAACTTCTTTCATGAATAGCAGAACTGACTAAAATTGCTAGTACCAGTATGCTAGTGGATAATACTCCATAGCTATCGGTAAGATCGTCAAATCCGACAAGGTCTGCAGCGATTTTCACTACGATTAAAACGATCGCAAAATAAATTATCGAAATTACTATCACAAGAATTGATGCTATCAATAA